>CACZIV010000010.1 GCA_902781305.1 Pseudoselenomonas ruminantium | reverse complement strand
ACCCATGTATCCGCTCACGAAGCCGGCGGTATTACCCAGCACATCGGTGCTTATCAGGTAAACTGCAAGGGCAAGAAGATTGTCTTCCTCGATACGCCGGGCCATGAAGCGTTTACGGCTATGCGTGCCCGCGGTGCTCAGATTACGGATATCGCGATCCTCGTGGTTGCTGCCGATGACGGCGTTATGCCTCAGACCGTCGAAGCCATCAACCATGCCAAGTCTGCTAACGTGCCCATTATCGTGGCGGTCAACAAGATTGATAAGCCGGGCGCTAATCCGGACCGCGTGAAGCAGGAACTCATGGAACACAACCTCGTTCCGGAAGAATACGGCGGCGACACCATCATGGTTCCCGTATCGGCCAAGCAGCAGATCGGTATTGATGACCTCTTGGAAAACGTACTGCTCGTTGCCGAAGTTGAAGAACTCAAGGCTAACCCGAACCGTGATGCTCGCGGTGTAATCATCGAAGCCAAGCTCGACAAGGGCCGTGGTACGGTGGCAACGGTACTCGTACAGAACGGTACCCTGCGTATCGGTGACTCCGTGGTCTGCGGTACGACCTATGGTAAGGTTCGCGCTATGGTGGATGACCGTGGTAACAACGTCAAGAAGGCTGGCCCGTCTGTGCCGGTTGAGATTCTCGGTCTTAACGACGTACCGGCAGCCGGTGATATTCTGGCCGTGCTTGAAGAAAAACAGGCCCGCTCCATTGCGGAAGCCCGCGTAGAACGTCAGCGCACCAACCTCATCAAGAGCAAGAAGGTATCCCTCGATGACCTGTTCCATCAGATTCAGGAAGGCGAAATCAAAGACCTCAATATCGTGGTCAAGGCTGACGTACAGGGGTCTGTCGAAGCACTCTGCGGCTCGCTCCTCAAGCTCAACAAGAACGACGAAGTTCGCGTCAGCGTGGTTCATTCCGGCGTAGGTGCCGTAAACGAATCCGATGTTATGCTGGCTTCGGCATCGAATGCCATCATCATCGCGTTCAACGTGCGCCCGGATGCCAATGCACGCCGCGTAGCCGATACGGAAGATGTGGATATCCGCACTTACCGCGTCATCTATGACGCCCTCAACGACGTCAAGGACGCTATGAGCGGTATGCTCAAGCCCAAGTACAAGGAAGTTGTACAGGGCCGCGTAGAAATTCGCCAGGTCATGAAGTTCTCCAAGGCGCTTGTTGCTGGTTCCTATGTCCTCGAAGGCAAGATTCACAACAACTCCAAGATTCGTATTATCCGTGACAACATCGAAGTGTTTGACGGTGAAATCGACTCCCTGCGCCGCTTCAAGGATGAGGTGAAGGAAGTAGCTGCCGGTTACGAATGCGGTATTTCCATCATTGACTATCGTGACTTCAAGGAAGGCGATATTATCGAAGCCTACACGATGGAAGAAATTGCCACGGATATCAACGAAGCCAACAAAGAGGCCGCCAGAAAGCGTCAGGCAGAAGCTGAAGCACGGGCTGCCAAAGAAAATGAGGAATAATGACTGACATAGAAGTAGAAGGAGGTGCGTGACTGTGGGACAGCTGCGCGTGGAAAAAGTTCAGGAACTGATGAAGCAGGAAATCAGCCAGATTATCCTGCGGGAATTAAAAGACCCCCGCATTGGCTTTGTGACCGTAACGTCTGTGGAATGCACGGGTGATTTGCGAGAGGCCAAGGTCTATGTGAGCCTGATGGGAAACGAATCTCAGGTGAAGGCCTGCTGGTCGGGGCTTAACAGTAGCTTGGGCTTTATCCGCCGGGAAATCGGCAAGCGAATTCGCCTGCGGGTAACCCCGGAACTGAGCTTTGCGCTGGATAAGTCGCTGGATTACAGTGCGCATATCCAGGAACTGCTCTTAAAAATCAAGGCCGAAGATGAAGCGAAAGCAAAGGATTCGGCACCTGAGGAGTAAAACAAATGCAAATTTCATTGACGGAAACGGCAGCGGAACTCAAAGCCCATGAACGCATTGTGCTTACTGCCCATGTGAACCCCGATGGCGATGCCATCGGCAGTTCCCTTGGCCTTATGCATGCACTCAAGGCTTTGGGCAAAGAGGTGCAGGTTTTCATCGATGATGATATCCCGGCAGCATTTTCTGTGCTGCCGGGATATGAGCTTATAGGGAAAGTGGAAGAAGGGCAAAACATCCCCGCAGACCTTTTGGTGGCGGTGGATGTGAGCCTTGACCGCATTGGCCGGGTAAAAGAGGCGGTCAACGCCCCGACTCTCAATATTGACCATCATATCACCAATGACGGTCAAGCTGATAAGCTCTATCTCGATGGAACGGCGGCCGCTACTGCCGAAATCATTTACCAATTAATCGAAGAACTAGGCGTACCCTGTACGCAGGATATGGCGATGTGCCTGTATACGGGCCTGGCGATGGATACCGGCTGGTTCCGTTTCTCGAATACCACGCCGAGAACCATGCAGACAGCAGCTTCTTTGCTGGCCTGTGGTGCGCAGCCTAATGTTATTTCCGAAGCGCTCGAACAGCGTCCTTTTTCGGAGGTACAGAGCCTGGCCTTTGCCCTGCAGAAGATTGAACTCCTGGCAGATGGTAAGGTGGCCGGCATTTGTCTGGACCATGCCGCCCTGCAGGAACATGAAGCCCCCGAAGGCCTTATTGGCATGGTGCGGGTCATTGAAGGCGTGGATATCGCTTTTACCCTGAAGGAAAAGGAGCCGGGCCTTTGCCGCGTGAGCCTGCGCTCCAAGGGCATTGACGTAACGAAAATTGCCCTGCAGTTTGGCGGTGGCGGTCATGTGCGGGCGGCAGGCTGTTCGATTGAAAAGAACTGTGCTGAAGCCAGAAATGACCTTATCAAGGCCATTACGCAGGTATTGGAGGCTGAATCGTGACGGAGGTAAAGCCCGTAAGCGGCTTTCTCAATATCCTAAAACCTCCCGGCATGAGCTCCCATGATGTGGTGGGCTATGTGCGGCGGGTACTCCATACGAAAAAAGTAGGACATGCCGGTACCTTGGACCCGGCGGCAGCAGGCGTGCTGCCTGTGGCCGTGGGCACAGCCACCCGCCTTATCGAGTACCTCGAAATTACGGATAAGACCTACCGGGCAGAAATCAAGCTGGGGATTGCCACCGACAGCGGTGACGATACGGGCAAGGTATTGACGAGTCAAGCTGACTGGTCAGATTTTGACATGTCAACGCTGGAAAAGGTGCTGCAAAAGTTCACCGGTAAAATCCAGCAGACGCCGCCGGCGCATTCGGCGATTAAAATTAATGGGCAGAAAGCCTGTGATTTGCTGCGGGCGGGTAAAGCTGTCGAAGTCCCGTCTCGGGAAGTCACCATCTATCGGCTGGATTTACTGGCACACAGCCACGATATGCTGCTGATTGATTGCGATTGCAGCAAGGGAACGTATATTCGCAGCCTCTGTCAGGATATCGGCGAAGCCTTGGGCGTTCCCGCCACCATGGCATTTTTGCTGCGGCGCAGAGTCGGTGACTTTACGGCCGAAGCGGCTCTGACTTTGGAAGAACTGGCCGCAGCAGGTGCCAATGCCCTGTTGCCTGCGGATAAGTATCTGAGCAGTATGCAGCGCTTTGATTTGAACCCCAAACGGGAAAAGGCCTTCTGTAACGGTCTTTCCAGCACGGTGCGTAACTTTACGGCACAGACGGAAAGCCTGCGGGTTTATGCGGATGGTCATTTCATCGGCGTAGGCCGTTACGATAAAGAAAGAGAAGAACTTTTGCCGGTGAAGGTAATAGGGCGGTGATAAAATCATGGAAGTATACAACAAACTGATTGATTTAACAAAAAAATATCCCCGCCTGACGGTGGCGCTCGGCATGTTTGATGGCGTGCATATCGGCCATCAGAGCATTATTCGCCGAGCAGTAGAACTGGCCCAAAAGATTGGTGGCAAGTCCGTGGTCTTTACCTTTAGCAATCATCCCTTATCGGTGTTGGCTCCGCAGGCCATGCCGCCACAGATTGGCAACAACATCCTGCGGGAAAAACGGCTGGAGGAACTCGGCGTGGACATTTTGATTGCCATGCCTTTTACCAAGGAATTTGCCAGCCGCCGTCCCGAGGAATTTTTGGAAATCCTGCGCATGAATCTGGCGCCTTCCTATGTGGTGACCGGCCCCAATTATACCTTTGGCTGTAAGGGCAAGGGCACGCAGCGCATGCTCCTGCGGGAAGGCAATGCGTATGGCTTTACGGCAGAAATCTGCCCGGCTGTCCTGCGCGATGGCCGGCCGGTAAGTTCTACCCGTGTCCGCAGCTTGCTCGCGGTGGGGGATTTGCATACGGCCAGCGACTTTTTAGGCTGTCCCTTTACCGTGATGGAACGGGTGATTCATGGGGACGAACGTGGCAGGCTCCTGGGCTTTCCTACGGCGAACTTAGCCATCAGCGAGCAGCGGGTAATGCTGCCCAATGGCGTCTATGCGGTCGGGGTGAAGTTCCAGGGACACAGCTATAATGGCGTAGCCAATATCGGCAATAACCCCACCTTCAAGGGCTGCAATCGCCGGATTGAAGTCAATATCGCCGAGTTCAAGGGTGACCTCTACGATAAGCTCATTGCCGTAGAATTTATCGAAAAACTGCGGGATGAAGTGAAGTTTGACGGCGTTGACCAACTGGTCAAGCAGATAAAAAAGGATAAGGAAAAAGCCAAACAGTTTTGGCGCTATTAAGTTTTTGACCTGTCAAATTTTTGACGGGTCATTTTTCCTAGAAAAAAGGAATATTTCATCGAATAGGCGAATAAATAAAAGTGGGATACTTAGGACTTGATTTCTAAGATGAATAGGGGGATATTGCTTATGGCTGATGAAAGACGGACATTTGCTGAACTGGATAGCACCACACAGATTTTTTTGGAGTGTATTTATGGTGCGCAGAAAGGCATGCACGGCCTGGCTGCCAAGACCATTCAGTATATACGGGAATTAAATAACCGCGAGGAAAGTTTATTGGGCGCCAAGGCAAATGTAAATACGTCAGGGGCCGTATTGCAGACCCTGTATAAGATAAAGGGCAAGATTCTTCCGCTGAAATTTAATATGGCCGTTAATAAAATGATGGCAGCTGAAGAGGCTTGGCGGCTAAATTACTGTCCCTTAAAGAATCGGACGGTAGCGGTAGTTTTTACCGAACGACGGGAACTCCCAACGATTGTATTCCGCAATTTGGAGGATGTGCCAGAAGATGAACTGGATGGAACGTTGCGGAAGATTATGGAAACGGAAATGCGTCAAGGATTTGACCTGAAGCATGACATGTTGATCCGTTTTGTGATACTCCATACGGGGACGGATGAGTATGCCGTTATTGTAACTGCTGTGCAAGCCGTTTTGAATGGGCTGAATATCCACAATCTTTTCCGTTTGGCGCAGGGGGAGAATGTACAACTGAATGCCAGCCGGGATAACGGCCTGGTCATGACCGAGAAGATGGCTGAACCGGTGATGAATTATTGGTCAAAAGTATTAAGCGGACTTCCACCGCTGCCGAAAGTTCCCTATATGCGAAAAGGCGGAGAAAATTCGGATTCCCGCCAAAACAGTTATGTCATCCGGATTCCCTTGGACATTCAGTCTGATTTGCGCAAGCAGGCCAAGGACAATAAGATGATGCTGATGTCCATCTTGCATACAGCATGGAGCTTTTTGCTGCAACAGGAAAATGAATGTCAGGATCTGGCGTATTGCCTGTTGGTGCCGCGCAGCCAGGGGGAGGGTGCTGAGCCTAGTCTGGTGCCGATGCGTATGCAGATTGAGGATGGTTCTACTGTACAGGGAATCATCACAAAGGCATTTCAGCAGTTTGTCATCTCCAAGCCTTATGCGGCTTTGGCCCGCAGGGATATTGCCTCATTGGTCGGCAGCTGGGAAAATAATTTTGACCATTTCTTGAACTTTGTTGATTTCTTCCAATCCGGGAAAACCTATGTGGAAGTCAAGGGATGCCTGGAGGGCAGCGTTGTTCTGCAAAATTCAATGGATGTGCGCAATGTCCGTTTGGCTTTGCGGTTTAGTGCCGATGAGGGACAGGTTTGGTTAAAGTTTGTTTATCGTGAGAAACTCTTTACGGATGCCGATATCCGTATGCTGGCCAATCATTATCTGTTGGTTCTGCAGCAGCTGCTGACCGATTGGAATCTGTCCTATGCAGAATTTTTGCCCCGCTTGCAAAATCGCTGGAAGCAGGAGATACAGCAGATTCCGCCGGAGGATTCCCGCAAGATATTGCAGGATTATATTTCCCGCCTGTCGCTCTTGCAGGAATGTGACAGAGGCCTGATTCAACTCTTTATGCGGGATGCAAAGCTGAGTACGCGTTTTGAAGGCGATCGTATTGCCGAGAAAGAAATCGAGGAAAATGCAGTCTTCTTGGTCAAAGGCAAGGTGGCACGCTGTCTGGAAACCGGTGATGGCTGGTACAATGCGTTGGATATCCGGGTGGAAACCAGCTGGATTAATGAACTGGCCCTGCTGCCCAAACGGAAGTGTCGCCTGTCGGCAGAAGTGCTTACTGAACAGGCTGTGCTGCTGACGGTTCCGCTGTCGGCGTTGCAGCGTTTAACCGAAAATTCACCGCAGCTGGCAAAGAATATCATTCAGCACACAGTAAGGCAGCTGGAGAGCTATCAGAAACTTTGGATGCAGTCATAAACAAAAAAATGCAGGAAAATGGAAAAATAAAGCGAATAATATAATGTGACGATAAATGAAAGGGGTTACCTGTTATGGAGATTAAAAAAGAACAAAATGGTTCGGTGTTGAAGCTTGCATTGGTTGGCCGTCTGGATGCAGTTACGGCTCCCGAACTGGATAAAGTTGTGCAGAATGAATTGGCTGGCGTTACGGATTTGACCTTTGATTTCAGTGAACTGGTCTATGTAGCATCTGCCGGCCTGCGCGTCCTGCTGCTGGCGCAGAAACGGATGAAGAAACAGGGGTCGATGAAGCTTACCCATGTCAACAGCGATGTTAAAGATGTACTGGAAATGACGGGCTTTATTGACTTCCTTACCATCGAAGAATAACAGGGATTGGGGATGGTTGCATGAGAACCACAAAAATTAAGGTAAATAGTCTCGGCTATGGCATGGAAGCTGCTTTAGATGAGGTCGAGTCCTTCAGCGCCGGAATGGGCTTTGGCGAGCGCAGCGCCCGCCGTGCCCGGCTTTTGGCCGAAGAAACCATGAGCATGGTACGGGCAATTGTGGAGGATTTCTCCGCTGATTTTTGGATGGAAGGCTCGCCGGATGGCAACTGTGAATTGCACCTTTTGGCTGATGCCTTGATGAATTACGATAAAAAGCAGGAGCTTATCGATACTTCCTCCAAAAAGAGAAATGAAGCCTCTGTAGGTATCATGGGCAAGATAAAGGATTTCATCGAAGACAGCCTTTATAACATAAAAGATGGCGCCATGGTATCGACCGGTGATATGCATTGCATGAGCATGGGTGGTGTCGGGATGGCAGCGGATGCTTATATGTGGTCATTGCAGCAATATCGGTATGATGTGGAAAAGAAAGCCGATGAAGATACGGAAATGGAAGAAGCCCTGGATGAATTGGAAAAGTCCATCGTGGCGAACATTGCCGATGATATACAGGTTTCGGTTGAGGGAAATCATATTGAAATGATTATCCGCAAAAAATTTAAGCCAACAGAATAACAGTATTAAAAATGAATCATATTCATCTTTTTTTCTTGACATTTTGGGAAAAATAGGATAAAATCATTCTATCGATAAAGCTGAATATGAACTCATCCAGAGCAGTGGAGGGATAGGCCCAATGAAGCTGCGGCAACCATCGCAATGGCGAAACGGTGCCAATTCCTTTAGGCGAAGCCTATAAGATGAGAGTGAAGATAAAAGGCTCTCATTTATGAGAGCCTTTTCCTTTTGCCCAATGGAAGACGAGATATTTCAGCAGCTCAATGCATAAGGAGGCAAAATTATGAGCAAGAAACGTATGCTGTTTACGTCGGAATCGGTTACGGAAGGTCATCCGGATAAAATGGCTGACCAGATTTCCGACAGCATCTTAGATGCTATTATCGCTCAGGACCCGCAGGGCCGTGTGGCATGTGAAACACTGGTAACGACCGGTCAGGTACATGTGGTTGGTGAAATCTCCACGACCTGCTATGTGGATATTCCGAAAATCATTCGCAGCACCGTGGAAGAAATCGGCTACACCGACGCCGCTTACGGTTTTGACTGCAAGACCTGTGGTATTCTGGTATCTTTGGATGAACAGTCCCCGGATATCGCCCAGGGTGTAAATCAGGCTCTTGAAGCCCGTGAAGGCAAGCTCGACGAAGCAGATGCTGTCGGTGCTGGTGACCAGGGCATGATGTTTGGCTATGCGACCAACGAGACGCCGGAATTCATGCCGCTGCCCATAGCTTTGGCGCAGAGACTGGCTCGTCGTCTGACGGAAGTCCGCAAGAATGGCACGCTCGGCTACCTTCGTCCGGACGGCAAGACGCAGGTTACTATCGTCTATGAAGATGGTAAGCCGGTGGCTGTGGATACCATTGTTATCTCCACCCAGCATGATGAAGATGTAACGCTGGAACAGATTCGCAAGGACCTCATCGAGCATGTAATCAAGCCGGTTGTACCTGCTGATCTGCTCAAGGAAGAAACCCGCATCTTCGTCAATCCGACGGGCAAGTTCGTCATCGGCGGCCCGCAGGGTGACTCCGGTCTTACGGGCCGTAAAATCATCGTTGACACCTATGGCGGCTGGGCTCGTCATGGCGGCGGCGCTTTCTCCGGCAAGGACCCCACGAAGGTTGACCGCAGTGCCGCTTATGCTGCCCGCTATGTGGCTAAGAACATCGTGGCAGCAGGGCTGGCCGACAAGTGCGAAATTCAGCTGGCTTACGCGATCGGTGTAGCATACCCGGTTTCCGTCATGGTGGATACCTTTGGCACCAACAAAGTTGCTGAAGAAAAAATCGAAGAACTGGTTGAAAAGCACTTTGACCTGCGCCCGGCTGGTATCATCAAGATGCTCGACCTGCGTCGTCCTATCTACAAGCAGACGGCTGCTTATGGTCATTTCGGCCGCACCGATGTGGACCTGCCTTGGGAACACACGGACAAAGCAGATGTGCTCAAAAAAGAAGCCGGTCTGTAATTTCATAAGCTTTGCAAGTAAGCCTTTCCTGCGGGAGGGGCTTACTTTTTTCGTCCGTAAAGGAAGGATTAAGGCAAAAAATGTCTAATCATAATACATTGAGATAAGTTTTATCTCCTAATTATGAGAGGAGTTGATTGCTATGCTGGTTTGGATTGAGCGTTTGGGCCGTGTGGGGACAGATGAGTTGTTTGGCTTTGGTTTGTCGCCGGATGCTGTAACTGGGGAAATTTTGCTCGACCCGTTGGGGAATACCAGAATACGCAAAAAAAATAAGGCGATGTCGGAGAGTCAGACATTGGTAGTGGAAAGCAGGCTGGACGAGTGGATTCGCAACCTGGGCTACTGCCAGTTGTCCTGCATATCTGCTCCCCAATATCTGACCGGGGAAGAAGATGAAGGCATACATAAATGGCGGCCGCGCGAACTGGATTTGCGTCCGCTGAACCTGCCGATGCATGGGGATGGCATTTTGCCCGAAGTCGATTGGGATGTTGCGCTGGAGTGGGGATAAACACAAAAACTTGTAAACTTTAATTAATTATTGTAAAATAGGTAATGTTGAGTGTAAATATTGTATGAGGATATGTTATATGAGTACATCTACCTATACGAAGCGCATTATTCCCTGTCTGGACGTCAAAGATGGCAGGGTGGTGAAAGGCACGAATTTTGTGGGGCTGCGGGATGCAGGCGACCCGGTGGAGCTGGCTGCCCGTTACGACAAGGAGCGGGCCGATGAGCTGGTGTTTTTGGATATCACCGCATCGAGCGACAAGCGCGATATCATCGTGCAGGTGGCCCAGGATTGTGCCAGTCAGGTCTTTATTCCCTTCACCGTGGGCGGTGGCATCCGCACCGTGGAGGATATGAGCCGGATGTTGAAGGCGGGAGCCGACAAGGTTTCGGTCAATACAGCTGCAATAAAAAATCCGGAACTTATCCGCGAGGGTGCGGAGAAATTTGGCCGGCAGTGCATTGTGCTGGCGGTGGATGCCCGCCGCAGCGGCGAGGATAAATGGGAAGTCTATGTCAATGGCGGCCGTACCCCTACAGGGCTGGACTGTCTGGAATGGATAACAAAAGCCGTTTCCTTGGGGGCCGGTGAGATTTTGCTCACCAGTATGGATGCTGACGGCACCAAAGACGGCTATGATATCGCTTTGACCCGCGCGGTGTCGGAGGCGGTAAATGTCCCGGTTATCGCTTCCGGCGGCGCGGGGAAGCTCGAACATTTTTATGATGTGCTGACCGAAGGCAAGGCGGATGCCGTGTTGGCGGCGTCTGTATTCCATTACGGTGAGTTTACCGTGCGGCAGGTTAAGGAATATCTAAAATCACGGGGCGTGGAGGTAAGATTCTGATGAGTGCAGTAGACATTTCGATGATTAAATTTGACGACAAGGGCCTTGTACCGGCCGTGGTGCAGGAGGAAAACGGACAGGTGCTGATGCTGGCCTATATGAATAAGGAGTCTTTGGAAAAGACCATTGAGACGGGCTATACCTGGTACTACAGCCGCAGCCGTCAGCGCCTTTGGAACAAGGGCGAAGAATCCGGCAACAAGCAGAAGGTCAAGGAGATTTCCTATGACTGCGACGGGGATACCCTGCTCATTAAGGTACATCAGACCGGTGTAGCCTGCCATACAGGCACATATACCTGCTTCAGCGGCCGCAAGCTGGTGGAGGAGAAGGAAAAAGGTCTGGTGGTTGTCGAGCCGGAGCAGGAGACTTCACTGGCTACGGTGCTCAATGACCTTTATAATGTCATTCAGGAGCGTCAGTTAAATCCGGTAGAGGGCTCTTATACCAATTACCTCTTTGAGAAGGGACAGGATAAAATCCTCAAGAAAGTTGGCGAGGAGGCCGTGGAAACGGTTATTGCGTCCAAGAACAACAAGAGCGAAGAAGTGCTCTACGAAATGGGCGACCTCTGGTATCACTGCCTGGTGCTTTTGGCATATCACAAGCTGACACCGGACCAGCTGCTCGATGAACTCATGAGCCGCCGCAAGGGGGGGAACTATCATAAGTTCACGGGCAAGACCGGGGTAAGACCGGATATGTAAGAAAAAATTTCGGTAAAATAGTGTATACAAGGGACATTTTTCTGCTTTATCGCAGGGAAATGTCCTTTTTTTCGTTGCATTATGGCAACTGGAATGATAAAATAGTAAAGAATGAATTGTTCGGACTTTGATTGCGCAGATGCAATGAAATATAAGAATTATAAATAAGCAAGAAGACAACTGAATTATGGAGGTGTAATTTTTGGCAAAAGCACAAAAACTACAGATTATTCCCTTGGGCGGACTGGGGGAAATCGGCAAGAACATGACGGTCGTCCGTGTTGGCGATGAAATTCTCGTGATTGATTCGGGGCTCATGTTCCCCGAAGAAGATATGCTGGGCGTGGACCTCGTTATTCCGGATATCAGCTATCTTTTGGAGAATCGCGATATGATTAAGGCGATTGTCCTGACCCATGGGCACGAAGACCATATCGGTGCCCTGCCCTATGTCCTCAAACAGCTCAATGTGCCGGTTTATGGTACGCGTTTGACGCTGGGGATTTTGGAAGGCCGTCTCAAGGAAAATGGTGTGGATTCGAGCAATCTGCATTCGGTAATGCAAGGGGACATTATCAATGTGGGTTGTTTCAGCGTGGGCTTTATCCGTGTGAACCATTCCATTCCCGATGCAGTGGGGCTTTCCATCAAGACGCCGGTGGGCATGATTGTCCATACGGGTGACTTCAAGCTCGACTACACGCCGATTGACGGCAAGATGACGGATTTCCGCCGTTTCTCGGAGCTTGGGAACAAAGGGGTTCTTCTGATGATGGCCGATTCCACCAATGCGGAACGGGCTGGCCATACGCCGAGCGAAAGCACGGTCGGAGCGTCCTTTGACAAGGCTTTCCACGGTGCCCGCAGCCGTATTATCGTGGCAACATTCTCCTCGAATGTACACCGTATTCAGCAGGTTATCGACACTGCTGTGCGCTATAAGCGCAAGGTGGCCATCTTAGGCCGCAGCATGGTAAATGTGGTGACGATTTCCTTGGAGCTTGGTTATATCACCGCTCCGGAAGGAACTATAATTGATATTGATGAAATCAATAACTATCGCGCCGAACAAATCGTTATTGTCACCACGGGCAGCCAGGGTGAGCCGATGTCGGCCCTGACCCGCATGGCGATGTCTGATCATCGCAAAGTAACCATTGTCCCCGATGATACCGTTATCATCTCGGCTACGCCGATTCCGGGTAATGAAAAACTCGTTTCCAAGACCATTGACAACCTTATGCGCTTAGGTGCAAATGTGGTTTATGGCCGGGATAAGGAAGTTCATGTATCCGGTCACGCCAGCCGTGAAGAACTGAAGCTCATGCATAACCTCGTGCGTCCGAAGTTCTTTATCCCTGTACATGGTGAGTATCATCATTTGGTACAGCATGCCAAACTGGCGCAGGAGCTGGGGATGCCCAAAGACCATATCTTCCTCGGTGAAAACGGCTATGTGTTTGAATTCACCCGCGATAAAGGTCAGGTAGCCGGCAAAGTTACAGCTGGTATGGTCATGGTAGATGGCCTGGGTGTCGGTGATGTCGGCAACATCGTCCTGCGTGACCGCCGCCAGCTGTCGCAGGATGGTATCCTGATTATCGTCGTAGCAATGGACAGAGCATCCAACACCGTAGTGGGCGGCCCGGATATCGTTTCCCGTGGTTTCGTCTATGTGCGTGAATCGGAAGCACTGATGGACGAAGCGCGCGCCAGAGTCGAACAGGCTTTGGACCGCTGCCAGGATGAAGGCGTCAAGGAATGGGCAGCCATCAAGGCCAACGTTCGTGACGCTTTGGGCCGGTACCTCTTTGAAAAGACCCGCCGCCGTCCGATGATTCTTCCGATCATTCAAGAAGTATAAGTTTGTAAAGCGCAGTCCGCAGATGGCTGCGCTTTTTGCATATAAAACAATAAATTTAGGACGAAACAAGAGAAATTTCTGTTTTTTGTTGACGCGCCTTTATTTATCGGCTATAATACGACTTGTTAGTATATTGAAAGGGGATTACTACTATGGCAAAAGAAGTAATTAGCAAGACTATTCTCGTTGATAAAGTTGCAGAAGCTGCTGGCGTATCCAAGAAGGACACGAAGGCTGTTGTTGATGCACTGCTCGAAACGGTAAAGGAAAGCGTTAAGGCTGATGCAGAAATCCGCCTGATCGGCTTCGGCACCTTCAAGAAGGCACATCGCAATGCACGTTCCGGCCGCAACCCGCAGACGGGCGAGACCATCGAAATCGCTGCCAGCGACAGCCTCGCATTCAAATCCAGCGTTAAATACTAATTTGACGGCAGACTGCCCTCACGAAAGTGAGGGCAGTTTTTTTTATATAAAATCTTCTGCTTTTGCAGGAATTAAAATGAAATTCAGAGAATATAGAAAACAGTATATGAAATGGAGGGACTGTCAATGAAGAACTACAAGAGTACCAATATCCGCAATATTGCAGTAACCGGACATGGCAAAACGGGCAAGACCAGTCTTTTGGATGCATGTTTGTTCAATACGGGCGTGGTAAAGCGGCTGGGCAGTGTGGAAGACGGCACCAGTGCGTTGGATTATGACCCGGAAGAAAGCAAGCGCAAGATGACGATTGGCGCAAAATTAGTAGCATGTGAGTGGCGTGATTTCAAACTGAACTTCATTGACACCCCCGGCTATCCTGATTTCGTTGGTGATGTAAAAGGAGCGATGGTGGCTGCTGACAGCGCACTGATTGTCATATCTGCATCCTCAGGCATTAAATCCGGCACGGAAAGTGCATTTGCCTTTGCTGAGGAAAATGAGCTGCCCAGAGCATTCCTCATCAATAAGATGGACAGGGAACATGCTGACTTTGACGGCGTAGTAGAGGAGTTGCGGGTTCGTTTTGGCGACGGCGTTGTGCCGGTGCAGATTCCTATCGGCAAGGAAGCAGCTTTCCAGGGCGTAGTTGACCTGCTGGCCCTGCATATGAAGATTGTGACCCACGACAATGAAGTGGTGAAGGACGAGGTGCCGGAATACATCAAAGGCGATGTGGAAGCCGCCCGCCAGAAACTCATTGAAGCCGTGGCAGAATTCAACAATGAACTGCTGGAAAAATACATCGAGGGTGAGGAAATCACCGAAGTAGAAGTGGCAGCTGCCATGATTGAAGGCATTCAGGCCGGCAAGATTTTCCCCGTGTTCTGTGCTTCGGCAAAACAGAATATCGGTATCCGTCAGCTGATGAATGGGCTGGTGGAATATATGCCCACGCCGTATTTCAAGGTGTCCATCGGTACAGACCCCGTCAGCGGAGAAATCAAGGAACGCCGCACGGAAGATGCGTTCTCTGCGCAGGTCTTTAAGACCACCGTTGACCCCTTTGTGGGCAGGCAGAGCTTTATCCGCGTCCTGTCCGGCGAAATGAAGGGCGATGCCAACTACTTCCATGTCAATAAGAACGGCGAGGAACGCATCGGTACACTCTTTACCATGCAGGGCAAGCGTCAGGAAAATCTCAGTCAGGCAGCTGCCGGCGACATCGTGGTCACGACGAAGCTGCAGCAGGTGCGTACCGGCGATACCCTTTGTGATAAGAATAATCCCATTCAGTATGAAGGCATCAGCTATCCTGAGCCTATGCTGGAAATGGCGGTAACGTCCAAGAAGAAGGGCGAGGAAGACAAGGTCTTCGGCGCCTTGGCCAAGCAGCAGGACGAAGACCCGACGCTGGTGGTGCAGAAGAAGCAGGAAACCAGAGAAACATTGGTCAAAGGCATTGGCGAAGTCCATCTGGAAATTTTGGCGGAACAGCTGCAGCGGAAATTCGGTGCGGAAATGGTGCTCTCACAACCGAAAGTGGCTTATCGGGAAACCATCCGCAAGAGCGTGCAGGTGCAGGGCCGTCATAAGAAACAGAGCGGCGGTCATGGACAGTTCGGCGATGTATGGCTCGAAATCAGCCCGCAGCCGGCAGGCGAGGGCAATGTCTTTACGGAAACCATCTTCGGCGGCAGTGTACCGCGCCAGTATATCCCCGCTGTCGAGAAGGGAACGGAAGAAGCCCTGGCAGCAGGTGTAATGGCAGGCTACCCGGTGGTGGATGTCAAGGTCAACCTCTATGACGGCTCCTATCATTCCGTTGACTCCTCCGAAGCGGCATTTAAGACGGCGGCAGGCATTGCCATCCGCAAAGGTGTAATGGATGCTTCACCGATTCTCTTAGAACCCATTGATACCATCCGCGTGACAACGCCGGAATACTATATGGGCGACGTTATGGGCAAGCTCAATAGCAAACGCGCACATATTTTGGGTGTGGACAGCAAGGGCAAGGATATGAGCGAAATTTCCGCCCTTATCCCCGAAGCAGAACTCTACCGTTTCGCTACGGATTTGCGCAGCCTTACCCAGGGCCGTGGCTCCTACAGTCTGGAATTTACCCGCTATGAGCCGGTACCGGAACGGGAAGCCGTCAAGATTATTGAAGCACGCAGCAAGAAAAACGAATAAAGAAAACGGCGCTTGTCACTATGGGTGACAGGCGCTTTGTCGTGTATAAGGAAAATTGCTGACTTCACAAGGAGTTTGTTACGATTATGGCGAATAATGCAAACAGGTATATATAATGAAAAGGAGGGAAAAATCATGTTCGGTAAACAGAAAGTTTTTGCCCTGTTTTGTGCGTCATTGTTGACGCTGGGGAGTTTGGCGGCAGGACATACAGAAGGTGCTGCGCCTCGTGCCTTGGATGGTTTTTTCAAACAGGTTCGTCAGCAAAATGATATGGGCAAAGATGAACGGGGCGAGTATGAACTGCTGCATCAAAAGTGGGCGGGCTTGGCCGTAGATGAAGATTTGCGTAAAAGCCATCCAGAGCTTGCGGCAGCGATTGAACGGCGCACCAAAGCCGATTGGGAACGGGTGCAAAAGAATCGGCGGGAAATGACAAAAGAGGCAAAGCAATTCCGTCAGGAAGTTTCCTCGGATTATTATCGTTCCTATTATCAGGATATGGATGTCCAGATGCGCCGGGCCGATGAATATGTGGTGAGTTATTTGGAAATGGAAAGTACGTATAGCGGTGGTGCACATGGCATGTATGCTTGGCATGGAGTGAATCTCAATTCCCTGAGCGGGGAGGAGATAGCACTTTCCCATGTGGTAAAGGACACCGGAAAACTCACCGAGCTCATCATTAAGCGGTTGGAAAAGGATTATGCGCATGCGTATTTTGAGGATACGGCGACGAATGTGCGCAGCTATGCCCTGCAGGGAAAACTCAATTGGACACTTGACCCGCGGGGAATTACCTTCTATTTTAATCCCTATGATATAGCCCCCTATGCGGCAGGTTTGCTGACGGTTACGATACTTTATCAGGAGGCACCGCAGCTTTTCCACGAATCCTACTTGCAGGTGCCGCAGGAATATGCCCAGCCGTTTCCTTCCGACTATCCATTGATTACCTCACTGGGAGATAACGGCAGACGGGATATGTTGGAAGTCAGTGATTTGGGTGAAAAACTGGCTGTGGTAGTGAATGGACAGCAAACAGAGTGGGATACAGCGCTAAAGGATTTGCAGCCGGTGCTGATTCATATGAAGGATAAGAAGAACTATCTGTATGTGGATGGACGTACCGAAGACGGGAGCAGACAGACCGTTGTCTTTGGCATTAAAAACGGCAAGGTTCAGCATATTGGCACCCTGCCGTATACCTTTAGGCATGTGATTTCTGTAGCACCGGCAGAGCAGGAGTTTTGGCGGTTTTTGACGAATCCCAATGGTTTCCGCATTGACCGCAATGCTACGGCTGGAAATCCGTCCAAAACGGATATCTGTGCGGTGGGCGCTGATGGACAATTGACTTTTGGTTAACTTGATTTTTTGCCCTATTTATGCTAATATAATGGGCAGAGATTTGTCTTTGAGGCGGGGGGCAGTTCCCCACCGGCGGTATAGCCCGCAAGCCTGAGTGTTCAGGCACGATTCGGTGAAATTCCGAAGCCGACCGTATAGTCGGGATGAGAAAAGGCATGTTTGTTTGCATGCAATTTTAGCCACCGCGAAGATAATTCCCGGTGGCTTTTTTCGTCTCATTCACAAACCTGAATTCCCGAGAATTTGAGGTGATGAATTTGCAAGATGAAGATTTTATGCGGGTGGCACTTAACTTAGCCCGCAACGCCATTGGCCGCACGTCGCCCAATCCCTTGGTGGGCGCGGTAATTGTGCGGGAAGGGCGCATTGTCGGCGCCGGCTGGCATCGCAAGGCGGGCACACCGCACGCGGAGATTCATGCGCTGAATATGGCAGGAGATTTGGCAAAAGGCGCCACGCTCTATGTGACGCTGGAACCTTGCTCTCATTATGGCCGCACCGGCCCCTGTGCCGAAGCCGTGGTCAAAGCCGGGATTAAGCGCGTGGTCATCGGCATGGGCGACCCCAATCCCAAGGTAGCAGGCAAGGGCATAGCCATCCTGGAACGGGCAGGTATTGAAGTGCGCTGTGGCGTATTGGAAGATGAAGCCCGCGCGCTCAATGAGGTGTTCCTGAAATGGATAGCTGTGCAAAAGCCCTTTGTGGTGCTTAAAACCGCCATGAGCCTTGACGGCAAGATTGCCACGCATACCGGAAAATCCCAGTGGATTACCGGCGAAGCGGCAAGGCGCAGGGTGCATGAATATCGTGACACCTATGATGGCATCATGGTGGGTATTGGTACGGTGCTGGCGGATAATCCGAGCCTTACGGCGCGGCTGCCGGACGGGCAGGGCAAAAATCCTGTGCGCATTGTCGTGGACAGCAAGGCCCGCACGCCGCTAGACGCTAACTTAGTAACCGATGGCGCGGCACTGACCATTATTGCCGTGACAGCCAAGGCGCCGCAGGAGCGTGTGCAGGCGCTTAAAGATAAGGGCGTAGCCATCATGGTTGCCGGTGACGGCGAACAGGTGGATATGGACTTGCTTATGCGCAAGCTCGGCGAAATGGAGATTTGCTCAGTGTTTGTCGAAGGCGGCGGACAGGTGAATTTCTCCCTGCTTAAGGCCGGACTCGTGGACAAGGTTCATGCTTTTATCGCGCCCAAGCTGATTGGCGGGCGTGAGGCGTTGACACCGGTGGAAGGCGAAGGTTTTGCCGAACTTACCGAAGCGGTGGAACTGGAGCACACCACGGTAGAAACCATTGGCCAGGATATTTTACTGACTGGTTATGTAAAAGGGCGGTGAGGGATTGTTTACAGGCATAATTGAAGAAGTAGGGCAGGTCGCCCGTATCGGCGGTGGCAGTCTCGTCGTTAACTGCTCGAAGGTAATCGAAGATGTGCATTTGGGCGACAGCATTGCGGTCAACGGTGTATGTCTGACGGTCACACATTTTGACCGGTCAGGTTTCACGGCTGATGTAATGCCGGAAACGGTGCGCCGTACGTCGCTGGCGGAACTCAAAAAGGGCAGTCCTGTGAATTTGGAACGGGCGTTGACGCTCGCCAGCCGTTTGGGCGGTCATATCGTCAGCGGTCATATTGATGGTACCGGCGAGATTGTCAAATTTGCCGATGAAGGCAATGCCATTTTGATGACGGTGAGCGCAGACAGCAGTCTTTTGCGCTATATCGTGGAGAAAGGCTCTGTGGCATTGGACGGCATCAGCCTGACGGTGGCCAAGGTGACGGACAGTGATTTTACCGTCAGCCTGATTCCGCATACGCGGGAGGTCACGAATCTGGGTAGCAAAAAGGTGGGCAGCCCCATCAATATTGAAACGGATGTGCTGGGCAAGTATGTGGAAAAGATGCTCAAAGGAAGCAACGCTCCAGCCAAGGCACAAAGCAATATGACCCTTGATTTTTTGAGGGAAAACGGATTTTAAGCAAGGAGATAGAATATGTCAGATTTTGCAACGGTTGAACAGGCAATCGAAGATATAAAAAATGGTAAGATGGTTGTGGTGGTCGATGATGAAGACCGCGAAAACGAAGGCGATTTGATTGTCGCTGCAGCTACGGTTACGCCGGAAGACATCAACTTCATGGCTACTTATGCCAAGGGCCTTATCTGCACGCCGATTGACGGCAAGCGTTTGGATGAACTCAATATTGGTCAGATGGTGGTCAACAATACGGATAACCATGAGACGGCTTTCACGGTGTCGATTGACGCTTACGATACGGAGACGGGCATTTCCGCTTACGAGCGCTGCCAGACTATCCGCCTGCTCTTGGACCCCAAGGCCAAGGCATCGAGCTTCCGCCGTCCGGGCCATGTGTTCCCGCTGCGTTCGGTAGAGGGCGGTGTACTGCGCCGTGCCGGTCATACGGAAACGACCACGGATTTGGCACGCCTTGCCGGTTTCTATCCTGCAGGCCTTTGCTGCGAAATCATGGATGATGACGGTCACATGATGCGTACGCCGAAGCTCATTGAGTTCGCCAAGGAACACAATCTCCATATGATCACGGTAAAATCCCTGATTGAATACCGCAAGCGTACGGAATCCTTCGTGCAGAAGGTGGCAGATGTGGATTTCCCGAGCAAGTTCGGCCATTTCCGCATTAAGTCCTACGAGAGCAAGCTCGACGGCAAATGCCATTTGGCTATCGTCAAGGGCGATGTGGAAGGCAAGAAAGACGTGCTCGTGCGTGTGCATTCCGAATGCCTGACGGGCGATGCGCTGGGCTCCCTGCGTTGTGACTGCGGCGACCAGCTGCAGGCGGCTCTGCAGAAGATTGAAGCAGCCGGCGAAGGTGTAGTGCTTTACATGCGTCAGGAAGGCCGCGGCATTGGCCTGGCCAACAAGATGCGCGCCTATGCCCTGCAGGATAAAGGCCGCGATACGGTAGAGGCCAATGTGGAACTGGGCTTTGCCCCCGACCTGCGCGATTATGGTATCGGCGCACAGATTCTTGCCGATTTGGGCCTGACGAGCATTCGCCTGATGACCAACAATCCGGCTAAACGTGCAGGTCTTGAAGGTTATGGCCTGACCATCACGGAACGCGTGCCGCTGATGATTCATGCCAACAAGTTCGACAAGAAGTATCTGACCATCAAAAAGACGAAGATGGGCCATCTCTTAAATGATGACACCTTAAAATAATTTATGGTATTGGGAGGAATAGACAATGGCTAATGTTATTGAAGGTTTTATTACCGCAAAAGATATGAAAGTGGGTATCGTAGTAGCCCGCTTTAACGAATTTATTACGAGCAAGCTCTTGGGCGGCGCTTTGGATGCCCTGCACCGTCACGAAGCCAACGACGAGGATATTGATGTGGCCTGGGTTCCGGGGGCATTTGAAATTCCCGTGGTAGCCAAGAAGATGGCTGAATCCGGCAAGTATGATGCCGTTATCGCGCTGGGCGCTGTCATCCGTGGTTCGACGACCCACTATGACTATGTCTGCAACGAGGTTTCCAAGGGTGTTGCCCAGGTTGGCATGCAGACGGGCGTACCGACTATCTTCGGCGTGGTGACCACGGAAAACATCGAGCAGGCTGTGGAACGCGCAGGCACGAAGGCCGGCAACAAGGGTACGGATGCTGCTATGGCCGCTATGGAAATGGCAAACCTGCTGAAAAAAATCGGCTAAGTGTATTTAGGAGGCTGAAAGCAAATGAAAATAGGCATTATCAGCGATACGCACGGCCATGAGGGCGCATGGCAGACAGCATTTGACAAGCAGTTCCATGATGCGGATATGATTCTTCATGCCGGGGATGTGCTCTATCATGGGCCGCGCAATCCGATGAAGGCGGACTATAATCCGGCCGGACTCGTGGAAAAAATCAACAACTGCCCGGTGCCGGTCATCATTGCCAAGGGCAACTGCGATTCTTCCGTAGATGCCAGCTGCCTGGAACTGCCCATTGAAGCGCCTTATGCCTATGTCGTGGCTGAGGGGCTGCGCATTATCGTGACCCACGGTGATGCCGTGATGACGGATGCCGAAAAGGATAAACTGGCGGCACACTTAAAGGCCGACCTCTTTATCAGCGGTCATATCCATACCACGGTGCTCGAAAAGCGGGGCAATACCGTCTTTTTGAATCCGGGTTCAGCAGCTCTTTCCAAGCGGGAGGACAAGCGCAATACCTTTGCGGTGCTGGACAAAAAGACGATTTCGATTTATGATATTGATACGGACGAAGTTCTGGCAACTTATACGTTTGATTGACAAGCAGGCCTTCCCGCAGGGGAGGGCCTTTATTTTTGAGAGGAAAGATGTAATGAAAGACCATTTAGTAAAAGCCACGGCCGATGGTGTACGCATTTATGCGGCAGTGACTACGGATTTAGTAAATGAGGCGATTCGCCGCCATGACTGTTATCCGGTGGCGGCAGCAGCCCTGGGGCGCACGATGACCGGGGCGCTTTTGCTCGCGGCCAACCTCAAGAACAAGGAAGCGCTGACGGTGAAGTTTAATGGTGGCGGCCCCTTGGGCATTGTGACTGCCGATGCTACGCCGGAAGGCTATGTGCGCGGTTATGTGGGCAATCCCCATGTGAACCTGCCGCTCAATGACAAAGGCAAGATTGATGTGGGCGGCGGTGTCGGCACGAATGGTACCGTGTCCGTGACCCGCTTTACGGGCCTTAGAAATCCCATTACGGGCAGCTGCGAAATCACCGATGGCGAAATTGCCGACGATTTGACGAAGTACCTCTATGTTTCCGAGCAGACGCCGTCCAGTATCGGTCTGGGCGTTCTGGTGAATCCGGACTTCAAGTGCATTGGGGCGGGCGGTTTCTTTATCCAGCCGCTGCCGGATGCGACAGAGGAATGTATCTCGAAGCTTGAAGCCAACCTGCAGAAGGTGAATTCCGTTTCGCATATGGTGGAAAATGGCTATTCAGCCCAAGACATCATTGCCGAAATGCTGCAGGGCTTTGACATCAACTATATGTCGGAAACGGATTTGGCCTTCAAGTGCCACTGTTCCAAGGAAATGCTCTTTAACGTGCTCATCAGTCTGGGCAAAGAGGACTTGGACAGCCTGGTTGCCGATGGCAAGGCGGAAGTTTCCTGTCATTTCTGCAATGAGAAGTATGAATTTACCGGTGAAGAACTGCAGGAACTGGCGGCAGCTGCTGATAAAGTGCGCTGATATACCACTTTAGAGAAGAGCGGGTCTTGCAAGACCCGCTCTTTTAGCGTATAATGAATCTGTTGTGTTATGTGTGTGATGTGTTAATTTCATATTTCCCCAAGAAAGGCAGGAATGTATGCTGCAACTGAATGAACAGGAATGCTGGCAGATGTCTACTGGACTTACGCGGATTATGTCCGCCTCCGTGGATGAATTCCGGCATACAGTGTTCGAAGTGCTGAGTGAGGTTGCTCCTTTTGACTGCGGTATTTCTTATGTGGTAAAGAACGAACCAGACAAAAAACATTGTCTGGAACCGATGGCATATCCCCATGCCAAATTCGTTCCCACCGTCGCAGAAATTTTTAAGGCGGCTGACCTGGCACATAAATCCAGCGTTTACACCACGTTGGAGTGGCAAAAAAAATCATTGGTGTTCCGCGATTCGGATATGTTCAGCAATGAATTTTTATCCCATACGGAAATTGGTCAACTGATTAGCAATGAATGGGGCATGAGTTATGCCTGCAAATTGTTTTTGGTACATCATGGTCTGCTCTTAGGCAAATTCTGGCTGCTGCGTCGTAAAGAAAGCGGCAACTTTGATGAGAAGGAACTGTTCCGGATGCGCCTGCTCGAACCCCTGATTACCCGTCGTATTTATGAATTCCATCCCCAAAATGCCAAGGGACAACTGGCTAAGAAAATTTTGATAGAGCGTTTCGGTCTTACGGACAGGGAACGACAGATTACGGGGCTTATTTGCCGCGGTATGACCAATCAGCAGATTGCGGATAAACTGTTCTGTGCTGAGGCTACGGTGAAGAAGCACATAACTTCGATAGCCAAGAAAATGGATGTATCCAACCGCACAGAGATTTTCCATTGCTGTGTGATGGAAAAAGCGGTGCAAAGTTTTATTTGATTTTTTTTTGAAAAAGCCCTTGACGAGTGTAAAGCTAAGTGTTATTATATTACATGTCCTTGAGAACAGGGCTAACGACTCACTAGCTCAACTGGCAGAGCAACTGACTCTTAATCAGTAGGTTCACGGTTCGATTCCGTGGTGGGTCACCATTTGAAAATTGTAAGCTCTTAGGCATAGCCTGAGAGCTTTTCTTGTATTATCGGCAATGAGGGACAAAGATGAAGGATGAAACCATCGCCAAAATCAAAGAGGAAACAGAAGGCTGGGCCTATATGGCCGCCTTGCCGGAGGAGTGGCATGGCTTTACCTTAAAGCGGGAGCCGGTCATCGGCAAGGATAAATATGATTTGTATGCCTATGTCAATGAAGATTGGCATAAGAGTGCTATCGTCTACTTCCATGAGGAAACCCATGAGTACAAGGTGCGGCTGAAAATCGGGTTGATTGAATTTGCCCGCATTGAGTTTATCACGGCGAAACTTTCTGTGTTTGAGGAGCTTTTGACCGCGCAGTTTGAGCAGGTACTCAAGGATATGGCGCAGTTTAATCCGGCAACCCTCAGCAGTATTGTCAGGGGGCTCAACCTGCCGGAATGGCAGTATGGTCTTGACCTGCCGGCAGAGAATGAAGATTTTGAACTCTTTATCCGCCCGGCAGAACCCGTCAAAATCAACAATGGTTCCTATATCGTCATTGATTATGTGGATTTTACACTGGTGAGCAGTTTTACGGTTTACTACAATATCTACCGGGATGAATTCTTCTCCGAGGCGCGGATTTGGAACATTCCCGATGTAAATTACGACTTTGACTCCAGTGACCTGCGGGAACTGGAAGAAAAACTGAGCAGCCGCATGCCCGCCCGCCTGCAGCAGGTCAGAAAATGGGCAGAGGAACAGAAGGAGCAGATACATTATGGTAATAATTGATAAGGCAATTTTACATATCCTGGACTTTAATTCCGGCATGACGGTGTATTCGGATGAAGAACTCACGGTGCAGGACAGCATAGAAACCTTCCTGCTCAAACACATCGAAAAATCTTGGGGCAGCCAGGATGCCAAGCCAGGAACGTTTTATGATGACAGCCATTGCGCCCAGCTCGTTAAGGAATATCTGAGCGGGGGAATGAGCTTTGTGCCGTTTTCCAAGGAGCTTGCCAAGAAACTCGAAGATGCTTTCGTCCATGCCGAGGAAATGGCCTCCAGTGATGTGATTGTGGCCGATGTACGCATTGATGACCGGCGGCAGATTGTGATTTTCAAGTCAAACAGCCATATCGGCTACACCCATCAGGTCAATCAGACGGAAGCGGGCATCAAGAACGAAATCATCAATCATTATTCGATTATGCCGAATCTCTCGCAGAAGATGGAGGAATTTGCCTTTATCGACACGGAGAGCAAGGAAATCTCGGTCACGGCGAAAAAATACACCATTGACGGCAACAGCATTCTGGTATTCCCCGAAATCCTCTTGGAATGCAGCCTGACTCCTTCGCCGAAGGAGGCTATCAAGAACCTCAGCAAGACGGCAGCGAAAGTCGCTGAGGCTTATGGGCAGGACAAGGTGGCCACCGAAGCGGCGGTCAAGAGCTATGTAACGGAGAACATGCAGAATACTGACGAGCTGGATTTGGTGGAAGCCGGCAAGGAAATCTTCAAGGAAAATCCTTCCATGCAGGCAGATTTTGACAATGCCATCAAGGAGGCAGGCTTTACGGAGCCGGTGAAGATGGACCAGGAAGCTACCATCAAGAAGATGTGCAAGCATAAGCTCAAGACTGATACAGGCATTGAGCTCACGATTCCCTCGGAGTATTTTGACAACACGGAGTTCATGGAGTTCCATAATAATGAAGATGGGACGCTGTCGATTATGCTCAAGCATATCGGCAATATTGTAAATCGTGGCTGATAGGAGATGGCTATGCAAGTAAATGGCGATTTAGCCAATATCAAAACGTATATTCTGGAAAAACTCAAGGCCCTCTATGATATGCGGGTGCCCATCGGGCAGATTTCCACGCGGGAGCTCAACGAGGAAATGCTCGCCATCACCGAAGATACGGACAGGGAAGTAGCGGTATACCTGAACCGCCAGGGCAAGGTCGTGCAGGTATCCTTGGGCGATACCGCGACGGTGGATTTGCCGGAGTTCAAGCAAAAGACCCGCTCGGATTTGCGCCTGTCGGGGATTCGCTGTATTCATACCCATCCGAGCGGGGATGTGCGCCTGAGTGCGCCGGATTTATCCTCCCTGCGCCGCCTGCGCTTTGACTGCATGGCGGCTATTGGGCGCAAGGACAAAAAGATTATCGGCTGCCTGGCGTTCTTTGCGGGCGAAATGAGCGAGGACGGTACGCAGCTGTTGACGCAGTATGGCCCTGCAGAGGACAAGATACTCGCGCAAATCAATTTGAATCTGTTGGTCACGGTGGTCAATAAGAAACTGGCGGCGCAGAGCACCAAGAGCACCGATGATGAAGTGGAGCGGGCCATTCTTGCGGGAGTGGAACGCCCCGGCAGCAGCTGGCCCATTGAAGAATCCATGGCTGAACTCGAACGTTTGGCCGATACGGCTGGTGCCAAGGTTGTAGCTGCCTTTACCCAGCGCAAGGAAAAGCCGGATGCGGCGTTTTTCTTAGGGCGCGGGAAGGTCAATGAGCTGGCGATGGAGATTCAGAACTTAGAAGCGACTCTCCTGATTCTCGATGATGAACTGACGCCTTCCCAACAGCATAATCTGGAGCGGATGCTAGGCGTCAAGGTTATTGACCGCACAGCTTTGATTCTCGATATCTTTGCCCAGCGGGCACGCTCCCGTGAGGGCAAACTGCAGGTGGAACTGGCGCAGCTCCGCTACAATCTGCCTCGGCTTAGCGGGCAGGGGTTAGCACTATCCCGTCTTGGCGGCGGCATCGGTACCCGCGGGCCCGGTGAAACCAAACTCGAAGTGGACAGGCGGCGCATCTACAGCAAGATTCACGATATCGAAGAGCAGATTGACGGCATGAAAAAAAGCCGCAGCCTGCACCGCAAGCGCCGCAAGGAGTCACAGATTCCGCTTGTGGCCTTGGTGGGCTATACCAATGCGGGCAAATCCACACTTTTAAACAAGCTTACAGGTTCCGAGGTCTTTGCCGAGGATAAGCTCTTTGCGACCCTTGACCCGACAACCCGCCATCTGCAGCTGCCGGAAAAACAGGAGATACTCCTGACCGATACTGTAGGCTTTATCCAAAAACTGCCCCATACTTTGGTCAAGGCTTTCCGGGCGACCTTGGAGGAAGTGCAGGAAGCCGATTTGCTCCTGCATGTGGTCGATTGCAGTAATGAAAACCTCGAAGCCCAGATTGAAGCCGTGGTGGCGGTGCTCAAAGAATTAGAAGCAGACGGCAAGCCAGTGCTCTATGTCTTTAACAAGGCTGACCAGCTCACTAATCCCCATATAAGAGAACAGCTCTTACATGGGCGCGATGGTGTCTTTATCTCCGCCATGACGGGAGAAAATCTCGATGGCCTGCAGCGCCGTATCGAAGGCTTTTTTCAGGAAAGCCAGGTGCGCATGACGCTCTTAATTCCCTATGATGAAGGGGCAGCAGTCACGAAACTGCATAAATTAAACGCCGTGGTGGAAACGGCGTATGAGGAGACAGGCACGAAGGTGGAAGTGCGCCTGCCCTTATCGGAAAAAGATAGTTTCACAAAGTATGAATTAAAGGAGTAAGTTTACATTGGCTTTTTCACAGAAAATCGTTGACTTAAAGAAGGAAGTATTGGCAGAGTCGCAGGAGCTCTTTGCACATGTGGACGCGATTGCCGAAGAAAACACGCTGAAGGTGCTCGATGCCATGCGTGAATGCAAGGTTTCGGATGCGCATTTCAACACGACTTCCGGCTATGCCTATGACGATATTGGCCGCAGCAAGCTTGAAGAACTCTATGCGAATATCTTTGGCGCGGAACGCGCTTTGGTGCGCACGCAGTTCGTGTCCGGCACCCATGCACTCGCTACGGTGCTGTTCGGCATCCTGCGTCCCGGTGATGAGCTCGTATCGTTGACGGGCAAGCCCTATGATACCATGCAGACGGTTATCGGCTATGACAATCCCAGCCCCGGTTCCCTCAAGGAATTCGGCGTGCTCTATAACGAACTGTCCATGATTGACGGCAAAGTCGATATGGACGGTATCAAAAACGTCATCACCGACAAGACCAAGATGGTGGAGATTCAGCGCTCCCGCGGCTACAGCATGCGGAATCCCCTGTCCATCGAGGACATCAAGGCCATCTGTGACGAAGTGCACCGCCTTAAGCCGGACTGCATCTGCTTTGTGGATAACTGCTATGGCGAGTTCGTGGATACGCTGGAACCGACGCAGGTAGGCGCAGATATTATGGCCGGCTCTCTTATCAAGAACCCCGGCGGCGGCATTGCGCCGACGGGTGGCTATATCGTCGGCAAGGATAAGCTGGTGGAACTGGCTTCCTATCGTCTGACGGCACCGGGCATGGGCGATGAACTGGGCGCAAGCCTCGCCAACAACCGCCTGCTGTTCCAGGGGCTGTTCTTAGCTCCTCATGTGGTGGCGCAGTCCATCAAGGGCGCCATCTTTGCCGCCGGCATGTTTGCCCGCTTAGGCTACAAGACCCTGCCGCTGCCCACGGATGTGCGCGGCGATATCATTCAGGCCATCGAGCTCGGCACGGCCGAAAAGATGGTAGCCTTCTGCGGCGGCATTCAGAAGTATTCCCCGGTGGATTCCTATGCAGCACCGGAGCCTTGGGATATGCCGGGCTATGCCGACCAGATTATCATGGCGGCAGGTACTTTCGTGCAGGGCGCATCCATTGAATTCAGTGCCGACGGCCCGATGCGCGCACCTTACAACGTCTATTTGCAGGGCGGCCTGACTTTTGAACATGCCGTTATCGGCATTATGGGCGCCGCGCAGGCCATTGAGGATTTGGACAAGTAAAACTAAATGTAGCAACTCTTTACAAAAAGCATAAAAATAAGGTATGATAAAGGAGCAGGGATGGCGCAGGCCGCCCTGCTTTTCTGCGATAATAGTGGTTTAGAATAGAGGTTGTTATGTTAATCGAATTTAAGAATAAACGGCGGCTGCCCGCCGTAGACATCTTCCGGGGATTGGCTATTGCCATAATGCTGCTGGTCAATTCCCTGCCAAATTTTGAACAGGCTTATCCGCTGCTTCTGCATGCACCTTGGGCGGGGCTCACGCTGGCGGATTTGGCATTTCCGGGGTTTGTCTTCATTATGGGCGCAGCAGGGGCTTTGTGGTTTCCTAAGCATAAAGGGGACAATCCATGGGATAAGTTCAATACGATTTTTCGGCGCTCGGCGCTGTTGATTTTGTTGGGCATCGTGTTGAACCAGCTGCCGCTCTTATTGCAGCATATTTTTTATCCGCCTGCCGGTGTTTCCCTATGGACGGATATTGCCGAACATGGACGGTTGCTGGGCGTTCTTCAGCGCCTTGGGTTGGTGTATTTTTTTGGTATGATTATTACCTGGTGGCTGCGCAGTGAAAAGCTGATTGCCATTATGGCGTTATTGCTTTTGTTCTTGTCCTCTACCTGTTTTCATCTTTACGATACCACCAATCCGTTCAGCCCGGACAATAACATCAGCATGCTGATTGATGGCTTGTTCCCCGGTGCTGCCCATTGTTATCAGGGAAAGGCGTTTGACCCGGAGGGGCTATATGGGACAATTGCGGCCACGGCGTCCTTTTTGTGGGGAATGCTGGCCGGACGGCAGTTGACCTTGGAAAGCGCGCCTGTGTTTGAGCGTGTGCTGTTGCTGCTGGTTAGCGGTACGGTTCTGTTGATTATGGGCGGCGCCTGGAGCTATTTGGACATTATCAGCAAACAGCTGTGGACGGCGCCTTATGTACTGCTGACCAGTGGCGGCTTTATGTTGCTGTTGGGGCTTTTGCAGATGTCGTGCAGTTTGTTTCCTGATTTTACGGAGTGGCTGTTTACGCCGTTCCGGTTATTGGGGCATAATCCGCTGTTTATGTTTGTCGTTCCGGATAGAATATTGTTGTTCCTTTGGTATCTGCCGGTTCAGGGTGTGCCGGTTTATGTCTGGCTTTGGCAAAATACGCTGCTGGGGGTATTGGGGGCACCGCTCAGTATACTGGTTTATGCCGCGCTTTGGGTAATACTCTGGCTCCCGGCAGCCAATTTTCTCTATAAACGGCAGATTATTTTCAAGTTGTAAGAGGAGGTTATGATGATGAAATTCTTGACGGTCAAATGGAAATGGGTCCTGGGGTTAGCGGCTATGCTGGTCGTGGCTGTCTATGGCAGCATGCCGGCGTTCAGTGCTCCGGCAATTCCACTGCGGGGCGTGGTGGAAGGTTTTTATGGTACGCCCTGGTCGCAGGCTGACCGGCTTTCCATGCTGCAATTCTGCCATGAACATAAGCTGAATGCCTATATCTATGCGCCAAAAGACGATGCCTATCACCGCGCAAAATGGCGGGAGATGTATCCGGCAGATAAGATGGCTGATTTGCAGGCCTTGATTGACGAGTCCAAAAAACAGCAGGTCAAATTTATCTTCGCGATTTCCCCAGGATTGGATATTCACTTTAGTGGGCAGGAAGCCGAACAGGACAAGCAGGCTATGCTCAAAAAACTTACTGCCATGTACGATATGGGCGTAAGGGACTTTGCGATTTTCTTTGACGATATCAAAAATAAAGACGGCAAGGGACAGGCTGAATTTTTGAACTGGGTAAACGCTAACTTTATTGCCCAGCATAAGGACATCAATCCCTTAATCGCCGTACCGACGGAATACTTCCGGCAGGATATGGAAAGCGAAGGGCAGATAAAGGAATACACAAAGAAATTTTCCACGACGTTGGACAAGGATATTCTCGTGCTCTACACGGGGGAAAAGGTCGTGCCGGACGGACTCCGTGATGTGGACTATGCTCGTGCCAATAAACTCTATGGGCGTCAGCTGGGCATTTGGTGGAACTATCCCGTCAGTGATTATCTGGAAGCCAAACTGGCGTTGGGGCCTGTGGAAAAATTGCCGATGGCGGCAGAAATTCCGGCGATTTTCTTTAACCCCATGAAACATGCGGAGCTTTCCAAGATTTCGCTGGCCACGGGGGCAGATTACGCCTTAAATCCCGGCAAATACGATGCACAGAAAGCATGGCATAAAGCCATTAAGGCACAGTATGGCAGCCTGGCTGAGGATATGGAAGCCTTTGCCGACCAGAGTCAGCATATGGTGGTAAGCTGGGCAGTTATCGGCCCGGAGGACGGCGCAGCCCTGCGCCGGCAGATGAATGCTTACTGGCAGAATCCCAACGACGAGAGCCGGAAAAAACTGCTGGCTGACTTGTCAAAACTTGACCAGTCAATCGTGAGACTGCAGGCAAAACTTCCCCAAAATATACTGAAGGAATGTCAGCCGCAGTTAGAACAGTTACAGCGCATTGTGCGGGCAGATATGCTGGGGCTGCAGGTACTGGCAGGGGAGAAACCAAAGGCTGATTTTACTAAAGCTTTAGAAGAAGTAAAGGCGCATGACAAAGACGCACGGATTTCCGAAACAGCGGCAAGAGCCTTTGTGAATGAATTATATACACATATGAATGATTGATAATATTACTCAATTAACTTGACAACTCCGTTGTTGCCCGTTAAAATGGGTTTTGTTCTCATTTAGAATATCCCCAAGAGAGGAGTTGTTGAACTTGAAAAAGTTAATGAGTATACTGTTAGCTGCACTATTCTGCATAGCAGCAGTTGGCTGTGGCGGGGAAAATGCCGCCAATAAGGACAAGAAGGAATTCACCATCGTCACGTCCTTCTATCCCATGTATATTGATGTGCTGAACATCACCAAAGGGGTCGAAGGCGTCAAGGTGGTCAATATGACCAAGCCGCAGACCGGCTGCCTGCATGATTATCAGCTGACCACTGAGGATATGAAGACCTTGGAAAGCGCCGATGTATTTGTCGTCAATGGTGCCGGCATGGAAAGCTTTTTGGAAAAAGCAGCCAAGCAGAATCCGAAGATGAAGACCGTTGAGGCGTCTAACTACAAGGACATCAATCTGCTCAAAGACGGCGATGAGGAAAACCCGCATGTATGGCTGTCGGTGACTTATGCCATTGCCCAGGTCAAGGCGATTACCGCCGAGCTTTGCGAAGCTGACCCTGAGCACAAAGATGCCTATCGCAAGAATGCGCTGGACTATTGCATGAAACTCGAAAAGCTCAAAGAAGAAATGCACAACGAGCTGGATAACCTGCCGCATAAGGATATCGTGACCTTCCATGAGGCGTTCCCTTACTTAGCCAAGGAGTTTAAGCTTAATATTGTCAGCGTAATCGAGCGAGAGCCGGGCACGGAACCGACTCCGCAGGAGCTGGAGGATACGATTAAGCAGGTGAAGGGCCTTGATGCCAAGGTGCTCTTTACGGAACCGCAGTATTCACCGGCAGCAGCTGAAACCATTGCGCGGGAGACGGGTGCAAAGATTTACCAGCTTGACCCGGTGGTAACGGGCGAGGCCAACGAAGGGGCTATTGATGCTTATATCGACACCATGAAAAAGAATATGGCAGTGCTCAAAGAAGCCTTGCAGTGATTTTAGCGTCGCTGTGGACTGACCAGTCAAATTGACTGGTCAGTTTTTTTCTTGCCAAAAGTCAAAAAAACAAATATAATAGAATAAAAGTCAAATGGTCAATTGTGATTAATATAGAGGGTGATGAAATGAGCAATATTGCCGATTTGATTGAAGCCTATATCCTGCGGCAGCTGGCGACGCAGCAGGACGGCAAGGTGGAGCTTAGACGTACGGATATCGCCGACGAGATTTCCTGTGCGCCGTCCCAGATTAGTTATGTGCTGTCCACCCGCTTTACCCAGGACAAGGGGTTTGTGGTGGAGTCGCGGCGCGGCTTGGGCGGCTTTATCCGCATTGTGCAGGTGCCGGTCAAGAACATGGTCTATGAGGATATGCTCGCGGCGATTAAAACGGATACGGAACTGCCGGTTGTGCAGTCCATGATTAAATATCTCCTGCAGCATGAGATGATAACGGGACGGGAAGCGTCCCTAATGATGCAGTTTGTCGTGTCCATCTTCCAGTCGGAGAGCATTACGGACAAAGAACGAGTGCGGATGCTTAAGACCATGCTGCTGACCTTGGAAAACTTCTCGTAAGGAAAGAGGGATATGTATGTTATGTGATGATTGCGGCCGCCATGAAGCGGTAGTCCATATTACCCAGATTGGCCCTGACGGCCGGGTGGAAAAGAATTTATGTGAGTCCTGTGCGGCAGGTTACAGTGAATTTGCCGGTGTACCGCAGCAGGATAAACGTCATGTTTCGGTAGATGATTTTCTGCGGGGCATCTTCAATAGTGCCAACAATGTACCAACAGAAGAAAATCGAGGCACGAATGTGGCAGGCGAATTGGTCTGCCCGCGTTGTGGTATGAGCTATCAGGATTTCAGCCAGACGGGTAAAATCGGCTGTGCTGCCTGCTATGCGACGTTCCGTCAGCAGTTGGAGCCGATTTTGCGCAGAATTCATGGTTCGAGCGTGCATCGGGGCAAAATTCCGCATCGCAGCGGCGGCACTTTGGAGCTGAAACAGAATATCAGCTTGCTGCAGCAGCAGTTAAAGGCCTGTGTGGAACAGGAAGAATACGAAAAGGCTGCTGAACTGCGCGATAAGATACGGGCCATGAAACAGGAACTGGCCGCCAAGGAAGGGGGCAGGGAAAATGCGTGAAGCAATATTGCAGGATAACCGCCTGAGCTGGCTGCAGCCAGAGGGCGCGGATAATGATGTGGTACTGGCCAGCAGGATTTTGCTGTCGCGCAATCTGCGCGATATTCCCTTCCCGAATCGGGCTGACCTCCATGAACTGGGCAAGGTGGAAGAACGGCTCGCAGGGGCAATTCCGGCGCTGCAGGCTGTAACCGAAGAACCAATGCTCGTCATGGAGATGGAAAAACTTTCGCCACTGCAGCGGGAGGTTTTGCGCGAAAAACAGTTAATCAGTGATCGGTTGATGCGCAGCCCGCAGCATCGGGCAGTATATCTCACGAAAAAACAGGATATCAGCCTGATGGTCAACGAGGACGACCATATCCGCATTCAGTGCATAACGGCAGGGCTGGATTTGGCTAAACCGTTAAAGAAAGCCTTTGCCATCGACGATATTTTGGAAGAACAGCTGGATATTGCCTTTGATGAAAAGATGGGCTATCTGACGTCGAGTCCGACGAATTTGGGAACAGGGCTTAGGGCGGCTGTATTATTGCATCTGCCGGGACTGGTCTTTACCCGCAATGTCAGCAACATCATCAATATTTCCCCGCAGCTGGGACTCGCGGTGCGTCCGTTGTTTGGTGATGAGAAGGAGCAGCCCGGCTGTTTGTTCCAGATTGCCAATCAGCTGACGCTTGGCTATTCGGAGCAGGAGCTTATCGACAATCTGCGGGGCGCGGTTACGGAAATCGTGGCCCATGAACGCCGGGCGCGGAAGGCGCTGGCCCTTTACATGAAGGAACGGCTCGAAGACGAAGTTTGGCGCGCCTTTGGTACGCTCTCCTATGCCCGTCTGCTGTCGGAAAAGGAAGTTTTGGAACTATTGTCCCGCCTGCGTCTGGGCATGGATTTGAAACTTATCCGGGGTGTGGCGCCGGAATGTTATGGGCAGATGCTTCTTGCCAGCCGCACAAGCTTTTTGCAGAACCTGGCCGCCAATGAAAATCTCTCGAAAGCGGAAATCGACAGATTGCGGGCCCAGCATATGCGGCGCATTATTGAGGAACATCAGGTGAGCCTGGAGGAATAACCATGGATTATCGAAATCACTTTACGCGCCGTGCAATCAAGGCCATTGAATTTGCGCAGTATATGGCAAGGGATTTGGCTCAGGATTACATCGGCACGGAACATATATTGCTGGGCCTTCTCCACGAGCGGGAAGGGCTGGCAGCCAAGGCAATGGGCGCACTGGGCATGAGCTTTGAACAGGCGGCAGCCCAGGTGAAGCGCATTGCCTCGCAGGAGGCGGAATATCCTTCGGATAATCCCTATTACACCCCGCGCGCCAAGCGGGTGATGGAGGGCGCCTTTGAAGAAGCCCAAAGTCTGGGGCATAACTATATCGGCACGGAGCATATCCTGCTGAGCCTGCTGGAGGAAACCGAGGGGGCGGCTGTTGAGGTATTGGAACTTATGGGCGTTAATCCCGATGCCCTGCAGGACGAGGTCATGGACCGGATTGATGCCCAGCATCCCGATGGCGAAATGCCGGAGGAAGGGCCAAAGCGGGGGCGTCATGGGCGTGAAAATACGCCTCTCCTCAAAAAATACGGCCGCGACCTCAATAAAATGGCGCGGGAATCCCAGATGGACCCCGTGGTGGGCAGAGAAACGGAAATTCAGCGGGTCATTCAGATTCTCTCCCGCCGCACGAAGAATAATCCGGTGCTTTTAGGTGAGCCGGGCGTGGGCAAGACGGCGATTGCCGAAGGCCTGGCCCAGCGTATTGTCGAGGGTACTGTGCCCTATATGCTGCAGGATAAAGTGGTTATGTCCCTGTCGATGGCATCGTTGGTAGCCGGGGCCAAGTACCGCGGTGAATTTGAGGAACGTCTTAAAGGCGTGATTGAAGAAATTCAGCGGGCAGGCAATATCATTCTTTTTATTGATGAAATGCATACTTTAGTTGGCGCGGGCGCCGGTGAAGGCTCTTTGGATGCCGCCAATATCTTAAAGCCTGCACTCTCACGGGGCGAGATTCAGATTATCGGTGCCACCACGCTGGATGAATACAAGAAGTATCTCGAAAAAGATGCAGCGCTGTCCCGCAGATTCCAGCCGATTATGGTGGAAGAACCCACGGAGGAAGATGCAGAGAAAATTCTGTTTGGCCTGCGGAGTAAATACGAGGAATTTCATCGGGCAACCATTGAAGATGAGGCCATTCAGGCGGCAGTACGCCTGTCCCACCGCTATATTACCGACCGTTTCCTGCCGGATAAGGCCATTGATTTGATGGACGAAGCGGCCTCCAAGGTACGCATGGGGCAGGTGGCACCTACGGAAGCCATTCAGAACCTGCGTGAGGAACTCAATCAGACGTTGATTGAAAAAGACGCGGCCATCACTGCCCAGGAATATGAGCGGGCGGCGAGCTTGCGGGATAAATCCCAGCAGCTAAAGGAAGAATTGGCGGATAAACAGCAGGTCTGGGAGAAGAAGGGCAAAAATCACATTACGGTGACGGCTGAGGATATTGCGGCGGTAACTGCCCAGTGGACGGGAATTCCTGTAAGCCAGCTGGCCGCATCCGAATCGGCTAAACTACTAAAACTGGAAAAGATATTGGGCGCGCGGGTTATCGGTCAAAGCGAAGCGGTCAAAGCCATTGCCAAGGCCATCCGCCGGGCGCGTTCGGGCTTAAAGGACCCCAAACGTCCGATTGGTTCCTTCCTGTTTTTGGGGCCGACCGGCGTAGGTAAGACCGAACTTGCCCGGACCTTGGCGAGTGCACTCTTTGGTTCCGAAGACGCGATTATCCGCTTTGATATGTCCGAGTATATGGAAAAGCATACGGTTTCCCGTATGGTGGGGGCGCCTCCGGGCTATGTGGGCTATCAGGAGGGCGGCCAACTCACCGATGCGGTACGCCGCAAGCCCTATTCCATTATCCTGCTCGATGAAATCGAAAAAGCCCATCCCGATGTGTTCAATATTCTGCTGCAGGTGCTCGATGATGGCCGCCTGACCGATGGGCAGGGCCGTACCGTGGACTTCCGCAACAGCGTGATTATCATGACGTCCAATGCCGGAGCCAATCTCTTAAAGCAAAGCACCGGGGTTATGGGCTTTGCTGTGAATGAGAAGGACGAACAGCAGGCGGCAGAAAAAGCCGCTGAAAAGCGGGTTTTGGATGCAGTAAAGCATGTGTTTAAACCTGAGTTCTTGAACCGTGTGGATGAACAACTGGTATTCCATCCGTTAGGCCGTTCGGAACTGACGAAAATCGTGGATATTTTGTTACAGGATGTCAAAAAGCGCTTGCAGGAAAAGGATATTCAACTGGAAATCAGTCCGTCAGCCCGTGGAAAACTCGTGGACGAAGGTACGGATTTCAAATTTGGCGCCCGTCCCTTAAAGCGTGCCATTCAAAAGCTTGTGGAGGATGAAATCGCGGAAATGCTGCTGGCCGGCAAGTTCAAGGCGGGAGATACTATTGCTATCCGCAAGAATGGCAAGGAGTTGGAATTTACCAAAAAGCTGCCGCGCAAAGCAGTGCGCTCCAAAGCGGTAAAGGAGAAGGTCAATGCCTAAAAATCAGCTGCAGCCTTCAGGTTTGGGGAGCCGGCTTTTGAACTTCGGCACGAATTTTTTCTGGGCTATTGTCTGGCTGGGCCGTCATATCATCAGATTTTGTAAAAAAATCCTCGGCAGAGGATAGGATTCGGAGGAATTATTTTGGCCAAAAAGAAAAAGACGGTCTTTGTCTGTCAGGATTGCGGCTATGAAGTGCCTAAATGGCTGGGCAAATGTCCGGGCTGCGGGGCCTGGAATACGATGGTGGAAGAAGTGGTCGCTCCGGAAGCGGGAGGCACTTCTTCTGGTGGCGGTTTGCGCTTAGGACTTTCCGATGCGCAAAAGCCCCAGCCCATTGGCGAGGTGGCTATTGAGGATTTGCCGCGCTTTGCTACCGGTTCGGAGGAACTCGACAGAGTCTTGGGCGGTGGAGTTATTCCCGGCTCGATGGTGCTGATTGTCGGCGACCCTGGTGTGGGTAAGTCGAGTTTGACCCTGCGGGTCTGCGCGGATGTGGCGCGTGCCGGCCGCAGCGTACTCTATGTTACGGGGGAGGAAAGTACGCGGCAGGTGCGTATGCGCGGCGATCGGTTAAATGCCATTGCCGATAAGCTCTATGTGGTCAGCGAAACCAATATGGAAACGATTGAAGCCCATATTGAAAACACCAAACCGGAGCTGTTGGTCATTGACTCCATTCAGACCGTATTCAAGCCAGAGGTGCAGAGTGCGCCAGGCAGTGTATCCCAGGTGCGGGAATGTGCCGTGGATATCCTGCGCATTGCCAAGGGCAAGGGCATTGCCGCCTTTGTTATCGGGCATGTGACGAAGGAAGGCAATCTGGCCGGGCCGCGAGTGCTGGAACATATCGTGGACACGGTACTCTACTTTGAAGGTGAGCGCAACGCCGAGTACCGTGTACTGCGGGCGGTCAAGAATCGTTTCGGCAGTACCAATGAACTGGGACTGTTTGAAATGCGCGATATCGGTCTGGTGGATGTGCCGGATGCGTCCAAACTGTTTCTGTCCGACAGGGAAGGGGACAGCGGTACGGTGATTATCCCTACGGTAGAAGGTACAAGGCCGTTGCTCGTGGAACTGCAGGCATTAGTTGCGCCGACTCCTTATGTGCCGCCGCGCCGCACAGCTGATTCGGTGGATATCAAGCGGATTCAACTGCTGCTCGCGGTGCTCGAAAAGCGCGTCCACCTGCAGGTGGGCGCCTGTGATGTATATGTGAAGGTTGCCGGTGGGATAAAAATTGATGAACCTGCCGCGGACTTAGGTATTTGTGTGGCTATGGCATCGAGTTTTGCCAATCGGCAAATCCGTCCCAAGACAATTGTTTTCGGCGAAGTGGGGCTGTCCGGTGAGGTTCGGGCGGTAGGTCAGGCCGATGTGCGCATCAACGAAGCCAAACGCTTAGGTTTTGAGCACGTTGTCCTGCCGATGAAAAATTATCGCCAGCTGGCTAAGGAAGTTAAAGGAATAAGGCTTTACGGGGCAGAAACCATCGGTGATGCGTTAAAACTGGCTATGCCAAGGGGGTAAAATCAAGAAAAAATCCTGTTCTGAAAGAATTAGTCAAAAAATTTCTTGCCAAACAATGGCTTGCTATGCTATTATGTATGTTAGATTGTGAAAACGGGCTGAAAGTATAACTGTTTTTGCATAATAAAATCGTGGTGGTTGATGTATGGAAGTCATTTTAGCAGATTATCTTGGCTTTTGTTACGGCGTAAAACGGGCTGTAACCATTGCACAGGAGAATGCTTCCGCGGATGGTACTTCTTCAACATTAGGGCCGATTATCCATAATCCCCAAGTGGTGGAACGCTTGAAAGCTCAAGGCGTTGGCACGGTAGATGCGTTAGCAGAGATGGATAAGGGAACTGTGATTATTCGTTCTCATGGTGTGGGTCCCAAAGTTTATGAAGAAGCAGAGCGACGTGGCCTGAAATTGGTGGATGCGACTTGTCCCCATGTAAAAAAAGCCCAGCTTTCGGCAAAAAAATTGGCTGAGAGTGGTTGCAAAGTCGTTATCATTGGTGAGAAGAAACATCCTGAGGTGCACAGTATTTTTGAGTGGTCGGGAGGACAGGCAATAGTTGTTGAGACAGAGGAAGAGGCCGATGCCTTGGATTCCTGTGCAAAGTTAGGTATTGTTTGTCAGACAACTTTTTCCGGCGACAAATTCAAAAGTATTGTAACACACTTACTGGAGAAATCTAGAGATGTTCACATACAGCGAACCATTTGTACAGCTACCGATCAACGGCAGAAGGCGGCGCTTGATTTAGCAGCTAATGTTGATATGATGTTGGTTATCGGTGGCAGAAACAGCGCAAATACGACAAGGCTTGCCCAAATTTGTGCAGAAAAATGCTTAACTTACCATATCGAAACTGCGGAGGAACTGCAGGACGAGTGGTTTGATAAAATTGAAAAAATTGGTATTACAGCGGGTGCTTCAACACCTGACTGGATTATCAAGGAGGTATATAAAAAGTGTCAGAACAGATGAATATGGAAGAACTCTTAGCAGAGGCCGAAAACGCAATGCCGAATATCGAGGAACGCACCGTTGTAACCGGTGAAGTTATCCAGGTTTCCCGCGACGAGGCTTATGTTGATATCGGATACAAGCAGGAAATTGCTATTCCGAAGCGCGAGTTGGCTTACCCGGCTCCGGAGTCCGCTGAGGACGTAGTAAAAGTTGGCGACAAGATCGATGTTTACATCGTTTCCTTGGGCGGTGACAACGGCGGCATCCTCTCCAAGGTTAAGGCTGACCGCATGGTTGCTTGGAAGGAAATGGAAGCCATCATGGAACGTGGTGAAACGGTACAGGCTACCATCAATCAGGTAGTTAAGGGCGGTCTCGTAGCTTCCGTAAATGGTCTCCGTGGCTTTATCCCGGCTTCCCAGATGGAACTGCATTTCGTAAAAGATCTGTCCGTATATGCTGGTCAGACGGTTGAATGCGAAATCATTGAAATCGATGTACACAAGCAGCGTCTGGTTCTTTCCCGCCGCAAGCTCCTCGAAGCTGTTCGCGCTGAGAAGGAAGACGAAGTATTCTCCACGTTGCAGGCTGATACCATTGTTCGCGGTACGGTTAAGCGTATCGTTGACTACGGTGCATTCATTGACATCGGCGGCGTAGATGGTCTGGCTCATATCTCTGACTTGGCTTGGAACCGCGTGAAGCATCCGTCTGATGTTCTCGAAGTTGGTCAGGAACTGGATGTATACGTTAAGAGCATTGACCAGGATGCAAAGCGCATTTCTCTGTCTGTAAAAGACACCATGCGTGATCCCTGGCTCGACAATGCTGAAAAGTATGCTGAAGGCGACATCATCGAAGGCAAGATCATCAAACTGACGGACTTCGGTGCTTTCATGGAAATCGAACCGGGCTTCGATGGCCTCATTCCGATGGGTGAACTGGCTGAAAAGCGCATTGAACGCGCTGATGAAGCTGTTCATGTTGGCGATGAAGTTAAGGTTAAGGTTCTGCGCATCGACACGAAGCGTAAACGCATTTCGCTGTCCATCACGAAAGCTAACTAATAGCTTCGCTAAATAAACAGAATAAACTCAGGGGAGTGATGTTTTCCATCACTCCTTTGTTTAATTAGAA
>CACZIV010000009.1 GCA_902781305.1 Pseudoselenomonas ruminantium | reverse complement strand
TTTGCTATACTAAACCATATACGATAGGAGATGATGCATATGCCTGCTTGGCTGCCCCCGTTACTTTATTATGCGGCTTCCATGCTCTACATATATATGACTTATGCCCTGTCCCAGTCGCAGACACCGCCGCTATGGTTCGGCACTGATGCGGCGGAACGCAGTGTACGGCTGTGGCTCTACACCAATTCTCTGGTCGCCGGTGGCTTTTTGCTATTTGCTGTCCACCGCGGGGGAGTCGGTGTTTTTTCCTGGGCGCGTAAGCACCTCTTACTTGTGACTGCTGCCGGTACTCTGGCCATTTTCGGCAGTATGGGAACAACTGCTTCGCTGCCCGCCCTCGGTCTGCTCATGCTGACAGCAGGTTATTTTGCCGGCGGCGCCCATTATGTCAGTGCCATGACCATCCCCGCCCCTTTCCGTGGAAGGTTTCTGGGCGGTGCCATCACGCTGACCGTTTTGATTCAGTATCTGCTCTCATCCGGCGGCAAGGACGTATCAGGGTATCTGCTCATGCTGGTGCTGCTTTGTCTGTCTTTTCTTGCCTTCCGCTCATTTACAGCGCTTGATGCCCGCCTGCAAGCTGCCGCAAATGACCAGTCCTCTATGGACGAGCGCAATGTTCCTCCTTCGCCACGGTTTATCGCCATGCTGATCGTCATGGTTTCCTGCCTGGCAGCACTGCACGGTTGCGGTGACATCATGGCACTGAAACACTATGCGCAGTTTGACGAATCCCTTTTTCATGATACGGCGCGTCTGTTTTTTCCCGCAGGCATCATAGCTGCGGGCTGTGTAGCAGATTATGCCCAGCGGAAATATCTTCTCAGTGTTACAGCCCTTGCCCTGCTGCTCCGCATAATCAGCCTGCTTACGACAAACACGCAGGATATGTTTTTCCTCGCCCAAAGCACCGAATACTTTATTGATTCCTTTTGCATCATGAGCTATACGCTCTACTTTATGGATATTGCGCCACTATCGGACAAACCATCTTTATGGGCGGGCATGGGACGCACGCTTGCTCTGCCCATTTCGGCGTTATCGGCCAATGTCTTTGCTCTGATTCTCGATAATTTTTCCTTACCTGGCTTTATGGCGGCCTATGTGCTGATACTGGCACTCTTAAATCTCTTTTTCTACCATGCCGCCTTCCGTGACTGGCTGGAAATTCCCGCCTATGAACGAAATGCCGCCGAAGTCCCCGCCCCTGTCATACCTGTAGAACCTACAGGTGCCCCCATTCCGGCGGCTGCCATCCCGCTGCCGGAGACAATCACCGCCAGCGGTGACAGCCTTTCTGCTGTCACCCATGACCTTGCCTATTACCAGCAGAAATTTGACTTCACCCGACGGGAACTGGATGTACTCACGGGAATTCTGGAAGCCAAAACCGCCATCACCATTGCCGAGGAACTGGGCATCAAGGAACGCACAGTCCGTTTCCACATCTCCAATATTCTCAAGAAAACCGGTCTTACCCACAGTGCAGAACTGAAACTGTTCCTGCCGCTGTGCAAAAAGTAAACGGCAAAAGGGGCGTGAATCAACACGCCCCAATAACAAAGGCGGACCGCCGACTATTTCCAGTCAGCGGTCCGCCTTTTATGGTAAAAACAAGGCTTTATTTCCGTTTCTGCTCTGCCATCCACTGGAAGAGTTTTACACTCTTGCCGTTAATCGTGTCTTCGCACTGGTCATTGTAGACATAAATCCAGGACCAATGCCCCATGTATTCGTAGGGCGTGCCATCGGCTTTTTTATATTTGCCGCTGGTGTCCACGACATTGTCAAAGTAGCTGAAATGCACATCAGCACCGGCTTTTTTGAGCCGTTCCACCGTCGGTACGGCATAGTCCTTCGGCGGCAGCACCGTATCGGTCTTGGCAGCCGTAAACCATATCGGTGTCTTGGCAATATTGGCCAAATCTTTTTTGCTTATAAGACTGTCTTTTAAGCCTTCGCAGGTCGGGAAGGCTGCGGCAAAGAAGCCGGGATTATCCCGCACCAGCAGCATGGTCATATAGCCGCCATTGGAATCACCGCCCACATAAATGCGGTTTTCATCCACGCCCGGATGTTCGGCTACATAGGCCTTAATCATTTCCATCAAGGTCTTGGAATAGATGCTCGTGCCATCGGCAAAGCCGTTATAGCCATGCATCCAATAGGTGCGTGCCTGCGGTGCCAGCACATAAGCTCCGTCAAAGTATTTTTGGATGGACGCATCGGCAAACTGCGTGGCCTTGTTGCCCATGATGGGCAGAGAGGGGGAGTTGCCGCCCTCGCCCATGCCATGGAGCCAGATGATCAGCGGTTTTTTGTTCTGTGCGCTTGCCTGTTCCGGCTCGAAGCTTGCATAGGGGAAGGAATCGTGAATGCCAATCAGTTTGTGATTGTACTTGAACTTATCGGCCTGCGGGCGGATATCCCCCTGATTGTTGTCCACCACCAGACGATTGCCATCGGTGATGGTGTAATGGGGTTTAACCCAATTGTTGAACAACGTATGCAAATCGAAGTTCAAGGCTGCGCCCAACGTATCCGTGGGGCTTACCGCCATTTCCAACGTCACGTATTCGCCGCTGTCCACGGGATTGCCCTGCGCATCCGATACATAGGCTTTCGTTACCTGCCGGTCACCTTCGATATCCTTGTTGGAAGTCGATTCTGCTCCCAGGGAAATAAAGGCATCCTTTTTCTCCCGCATGGCTTCAGCAGGCGTGATTGCCCCTTCCGCCAACTCGCGGCGCACATGCACCTTGAACATGCCGGTATTGAGTTCGCTACTCTTGACCGTACTGCCCAAGTTGACAATGACCTTGGACACGGACGGGCCCCAGTCAAAGGTTTCCGTTACGGTTTTATAGGACGGCTGCTGGGCTACAGCGGCAGAGGCGATATCGCCTGCCATCATAAAACCTGCCAGCATTACGCCGCAAAGACCTAAGCGAACTGCTCGTTTTAATTTTTTACTGATCATCATCTGTCACTCCTCTTATTTCTTCAACACCGGTACAGCGTATTTTGCGGTACGGGCATCTTTAATCTGACCTTTCCAATCAAGGCCATAGGCAAAGTCATAGGTATGGCCTTCGCTGTCTTTATAGCATTCCATATCGCGGGGCGTGTCTTCCAGCTGGCGTTCCACAGCTTCCATGTCCTTGGGCTGCTGCATGGGCAGGAGGCCCTGCGGCTCAAATTTGCCCGTGAGGATATCGAAGTACGCCGCATCGCTGACACCATAACCGACGAGGATGGCATCGGACAAGGGTTCAACCTCGCTGAAAATCATCGGCTTCAAGGCATGAACCATCGTGATTACCGGCATATTCTTGCCGGATTTGGCTGCACATTCACGGCCATAAGCCACGCTGTCGAGGTCAGTAGCATTGATGATGCGTGCCGTCTTGCCGAAGTAGCTGCGGTTTTCGCCTTCATCATGGGCAATGGACTGCTTGCGCACATACTGCGAATCAGCCGTATAGGGCTTATACTGCAGGGACAGGGGGATAAAGCCGCCCTGTTCATCACAACCGATACCATCAAACTGATTGCCCGCATCGGTGGGATTGTCGATAACCGCCAGCACCATATCGGCCTTGGCAACTTCTGCCGGATTCAGACGCTCAATATCCGTTACCGCTGCCATTGGCTTGCCGTCCCGGTCTTTTAACGTGAGGTCTTTGACCTTATCGGTAACAACCGTGAAGTATTCACTGGCGGTCTTGAGGTCAACCGGCAGTGCCCAATGCGCCGGGCTATACGTATGGAAGGTCTTGTTTTCCTGCTCCGGACGGTAAATCATCGGGATATAGACCACAGGCTTCGTGCTCTGTGCTTCGGCTTTGTGAATCACATTGCCCTTGTTTTTCAGCATGACAATGGATTTCAACTGTGCCTGATAGCCCTTGGCCTTGTCAGCAGGATTGCCGACTTCAGCGACGGTCTTTTGCACATCGAGATAGGGATTTTCAAAAAGGCCAATCTGGAAGATATTGCGCAAAAGGCGCACAGCCGACTGCCGGAAGCGCTTGTCCATATAATCCTTACCGTGTTCCTTGACGCCCATTTCATAGGCGGCGAGTACCGGCTTGATATCGTTGTTGCCGCCGAACTGGTCAACGCCGGCCATCAGGGCTTTATAGTGACGGATTACTTCCGTATCGTTCTCCACGCCCCAGGCGGTGGAAATATTGCCTTCGCCCAGTTTTTTCGGCACATCATGGGTCACGCACCAGTCGGTGCAGATAACGCCATCGTATTTGTACTTGTCGCGCAGCAGGCCAATCTTGTAACGGGAGAACGCACTGCCGACCTTTTCGCCCAGGGAGCCGTCTTCACTCCAGGCAATGGAATAGGACGACATCACGGCGCTGGGCATTTTCGTCTTGCCCGTGAGTTTGAGGCCGCCATCGACAAAGGGAATCAACTGTGTATTGAACTGGCCGCCGGGATAGACGGCATACTTGCCGTATTTGGAATGCGCTTCACGGCCGCCTTCGCCCACGCCGTCACCGGGCCAATGTTTCATCATGGCGTTGACGCTGTACTTGCCCCAGCCCATATCCTTGCCTTTTTCGATTGTAGACTGCACGCCGTCCATATTGGCCTTGGCCATATCACGGGCCAGCGCCGGGTCCTCACCAAAGGTGCCGTAGTAACGCGTCCAGCGTGGGTCGGTGCCCAAATCAATCTGCGGCGAAAGGCCGGTACCAATACCCAGCAGGCGGTATTCCTTGGAGGAAATCTCGCCGAACTGTCTGGCAATCTCCGGGTCAAAGGTAGCCGCTATACCCAAATTGCTCGGCCAGCGGGATACGCCTCCCGTAACATCCTTAAGATACACGCCGTTGCCGCGGGCATCGCTTCTAGGGTCGGAACTGGTATTGGCCGGAATGGCAAATGGCAGGCTTTCGGCATAGGCCTGCAGGGCATTGTTCCACTGCGCCGTCACTTTGTTGCTCGCCGTGCTGTCGGCGTTGAGTACCGTGCGCACATGGTCAGCGGAGAGCATCTTTTTCTGATCGTCCGTCAATTGCGGTTTGAGATTGCGCTGATGCATACTGTAGAGCATAAGTCCTGCGATATCCTCCGTGCTCAATTGCTTGGCCAAGTCCTCCGCCCGCTTCTGCGGGGTAAGCCGCCAATCTTCATAGACATCCAGCTTGCCATTGCGGTTCATATCCTTGAATACCTTGCCGTCAACATGGAGAAGTTTCACGCCGGATTCGGGGCTGTACGCCAGTTCTGCACCGTTTTGCTCCACCAGCGTATAGCCATCTGCCGTAGCCTTTTCCGTAACGACTGCCGCCTGCACCTGTGCCCCCAGTAAAGTCAAGCCAATCGCCAAAGATAATGCCTGTTTTTTCATCTTGCTGCCTCCCAATATATTTCAACTTATCTTTATTGCTGTTTAGAAGAATAACTGTGCCTGGAAACGGTAGAGGTCACTTCTGGCACCGGTGTCAATTTCACGGCCCCAGGTGTAGAAGGTATCCAGGAGAATGTTCTTATACGGAACATAGCTGAAGCCCAGACGGATGAATTTTTCGTTCAGACCGCACCAGTCGGTAACGGTTGGCCAGGTAAGTGCCGGCTCATAACGGTAAGTGAGGGTAACGCCATAGCTGTTGGGTTTATCGAGCTGAGTACCTTTGTAATTAACCTGCAGCCAATGCCCCGTTTTCTTGGTTTTTGTTCCGGCCACAGTATTATTCGGGTCGCGCTTGGCGTTGCTGTTGATGATACCGGCACGCACGGCCCAGTTGTTGTCGAATTTGTGATGCGCATGGGTGTAATAGTAGAACACTCTGCCCTGGTCGGGGTCCTGATACCGGCTGGCCATAGCCGAACTGTAGGATACACCGAAGTTGATATCGTTCTTAGCGTCAAAGGGATAGAAGAACCGCAGGCTGGTGACTTTTTCATCTTTGCGGGTACCGCCCATAGCATCATCCCAGAGATCCATCTGCCCGGCAGTAAAGAAGGTCTTAAACTTCTTCTTGCCCTGCACCAGCTGAATACCGCTGAAATCACAGTCGATATCCATGCCCCAGCCGTAAATGTTCCATTCGTTCCATTTACCGACCTTAGCTTCGAGTCCCAGCTTGGGGAATTTCCCCGTTACATAGCCATCCATGGTTAGACCGGTTTCATTTTCACTGGGTGCCAAACTTTTCCGCTCATCAAAACCGCTGAAGGAATTGCGATAGCCGATATCGGCATGAGCCGCCCAGTTATCATTAATCTTATAAGCCGTATCCACTTGAATATGCACCATATTGGCGCGAGTGGAGCGCTTCGTCCCTGTACCATCTTTGGCATTTTTCAGATAGTGGTCATTACGGATACGGGCATAGCCGTTGATGGACAATTTGTCGGCCAAAGCCGCCGCCTTCTTCAGTCCGGCCTTTTCTTCAGCCGTAAAGGTTTCGCCGCCTTGATTGCTGTTTAACTTATCCATCTGCGCATTGTCCAGATTATCCAGACGATTCAACAGGGTGAGTTTTTTTATGTCGTAATAATACTCACTGTTCAGCCGGTTTAGTTTCTCCTGCTGCACCTCGGTCATATTGGCCTGATTTTTCATGGCACTATCCACAATCATGGCCATTTCCAGACGGCTGAGCACCCTGCCCTCTGGAATCGTTACCGCATAATCCGGCACCACCTTGGCGGCAATCAGCTCATTCACCGCAGTGTACGACCAATCACCTGCCGGTACCTCTGTCAAAAAGCCGCCTGCCGCTTCTGCGCTGGCTCCACAGCTCATAACAGCCGCCGTCATAACCGCTGCCGTACCGATTTTTCCTGCATTCAGCAAATTCCAAGTCTTCATTTCAATTCCTCCAAAAAAATACTTTCTAGTAAATTCTTGAAGGTTTGGCCAACTTAATGTCACCATCCAACCGGGGTTCGTTCCTGCTTCATCAACTCACTTTCCCGAAAATCAGAGGGCTGCCCCTCCCCCGAAGGTACACACCCTGATTTTCGTTACTCTACATTTATATGGACAGGCTTACGCCTGCTCCTGACACTTACGGATAACCTTGGCCACATGAATCATCAAGTAAAACTGTTCTTCCCCGCTGACCGCATAGCGATATTTTTTTGCCAAAAAGGCCACAATTCGGTCAACGCATTCATGAGCCAGCTTATATTTTTTCTGCACCATGGCTTCCATCTCTTCGTCGATTTCTTCACCGTTAGGCGTCGCACCGCTGAACATGCGCTGGGCAAAGAATTTCAAATGGGTGACAAAGCGATAGTATGCCAGCGATTCGCGGTCAAATTCAATACCGCAGAAGCGGCGGACGATACTTGTTATTTCATCAATCAGGGTTACGATTTTATCGGCCATAGGCTGTTTCATATCCAGCTGGCCGTCGATGATATGCATGGCGATAAAGCCGGCTTCGTCTTCGGGAATATCAATATCAAATTGGGCTTCGAGCATCAGCACCGCCTTTTCGGCAATGGCAAATTCCTTGGGATAAAAGCGCCGGGTTTCCCATAACATCATATTGCGGATATTGATGCCCTCCCGCAGACGGTGAATGGCCATATGGATATGGTCGGTCAGGGAGATATACACCGTTTCATTGAGTTTTACGCCCAATTCTTTTTCTGCCAGTTCAATGATGGCCGTGCTGGCGTCCAGATAATCAACGCGTAATCCGGAAAGCAATTCCTTGAATTTTTCCAGCATTTCATGGTCGCTTAACCGGTAAACCTTATCGACCTTGCCATCCTCCACGCTGTCGCCATTCTTTTTGCCAAAGGCCAGTCCTCGACCCATGGCCACAACTTCGCAGCCGTTTTCATCTTCCGTTACGATTACGTTATTATTCAATATCTTTTTTATCTGCACGATTTTTCCCCCTGAACTACTTTGGAATCCTAAATACGGCAAAATAAAAAGGCAAAACAACCTGACAGTACACCCTGTCAAGTAAATTTTGCCTTCATCTCTCTAAACATAACTATCCCTCCAAAAAGCATATATGCGTCTTGAAGGTTTGGCCAACTAAATGTCACCATCCAAATAATATCGAACACTACTAAACTATAAGCAATTTTAGCATATATCATAATGAATGTAAAGAGCCTATTCGTGAAACAACGGCCCAGATTACAATCCTTATGAACAAAGCGGTATCCGTAAATGAATGGTCGTGCCCTCGCCCAGTTCACTCGTGAGCGAAATTTCTATACCATGCTGCTCAGCAATCCAGCTGGCTATGGAAAGCCCCAGTCCCGTACCGCTGACGCCCCCCTGTACCTTGGTGCGGGAAGTATCCACACGGTAGAAGCGTTCAAAGACCTTCTGCTGGTCTTCCTTGGCAATGCCGATGCCGTTATCCGACAAATCGACCTCCATAAAGGAGCCTTCCGCATTAATCACTTTTTGGGAAGCCACGATAATACGCCCCCCTTTGGGCGTGTATTTCGTGCTGTTATCCAAAAATATCCGGAACATCTGCCGCACGGTGACCAAATCGCCATAAATCATGCCATCATCATTTTGCAGCAGTTCCACCGTATGGTCTTTGGTCACGAGCTTCATCTTCTTGATGATATCGGCCAATAGTTCGCTGAGTTCAATATTTTCCTTGTGCAGAACCTGACGATTCTGGTCAGCGCGTGCCAGGAACAGGAGCTTTTCGATAAGCTGCTGCATATTTTCCGCTTCCGAACGAATGGACGCTATGCCTTCATCCAACACAGCTTCGTCCGAACGCCCCCAACGGGAAAGCAGATCCGAATAGCCCAGGATAACCGTTACCGGTGTGCGCAGCTCATGCGAGGCATCGGAGACAAAACGTTTTTGCTGTTCAAAGCCGCCCTCCAATCTATCCAGCATATGATTGAAGGTTTCGGCCAGCTCGGCCAGTTCATCCCGTGCCGGCGGAACAGCAATGCGCCTGTCCATCTTCTCCACTTCGATTTTGCGGGCGGTCGCCGTCATCTCCCGAATGGGCTGCAGAATACGGCGGCTCACAAAGTAACCTGCCACGAGTGCCAAAAGGAAGCCCAAAATGGTCATCAGGAACAAAATCTTTTGCAGCGTTTCCAAAAAATGCTTTTCCGCCGTAATGGTCTTGAAAAAATGCATCTGGTAAACCTGCCCACGATATTCCACGTCCATGCGGGCATGATAGAGCGTCGCATTGCGCAGCTGGGCCACCTGCATATTCTTATTGGCCCAGAAGGGCGGATTCTTTACCGTATTTTCTTCAATCCGCTTAATCGGCGGATAATGCGCATCATTTTCATAGATGATTTTTCCCCGGCTGTCTACAATGCGCAGCACCACGCCGGGCAGGACAACATCATCACGGCCAAAATCCATATCAATCGCGCGTCCCTGCTCCATGACCTTCAGCACATGGTTCATGCTGATTTCCAGTTCCACTTCGGCCTGATGGTAAAAGGAAAAAAACACACCTAGTCCGGTCAGCCCGCTGGTCAAAAGCAGAACCAACAGGAGTACGGATGCATAAAAGCAGGTAATCTTCGTGGAGATTTGGGCATAGCGCAGGCGGTTCAGCATCATCTTGGGATGCCGCAGCCAGGCCTTAATCCCGAACTGCATAACCTATGCCCCGTACCGTATAAATATATTTCTCCTGAAAACGTTCATCAATCTTCGAGCGCAGATAACGGATATACACATCCACCACATTGGTATCCCCGCTGTAGTCATAACCCCATACCGCCTGCAAAATCTGCTCACGGGAAAGAACATTGCGCTTATTGCGCAGAAGGAACTCAAGCAGAGTATATTCCTTCTTGGTCAGCTGCACGAATTCGCCCTTAACCCGCACTTCATAGCGGCTGGGAATCATGATGAGGTCTTTGATGGTCAGACGTTCATTATCATCATCCTCAGTAGTGCTTTCCTTGTAATGACTGCGCAGCGCACGGCGAATACGCGCCAGAAGTTCCTGCATATCAAAGGGCTTCGTGATATAATCATCAGCGCCCAAATCCAGCCCCGATACCATATCCGATACATCATCCCGTGCCGTCAGCATAATGATGGGCACATCCGAGGTTTCCCGCACCTTGCGACAGATTTCCATGCCGTCCATTTCCGGCAGCATTACATCTAAAAGTACGAGGTCAAAGCCACCTTTTAAGATTCTATCCAAAGCATGACGGCCGTTATCCTCAAGAGCCGTGTCATAACCTTCGTGTTCTAATTCAATCTGTAAAAAACGGGCAATACGGTGTTCATCTTCCACAATAAAAATCTTCGGGTTCGCCATGCAAATTCCCTCCTATTAATAAAACGGTCTGTTTATATAATATAACGAAGGGCAAGGTTTGAAAAGCCTTGCCACGCATTTATAATGGAAATTTAATGTTGTACCTTACCTGCCGCTTTGACCAAAAATTTCTCCTTGGCTACGGCAAAACGCTCGTGGGTGCCCACGCCAATTTCTTCTTTATCATCAAAGGCCCGCACCGTAAAGACAAGCTTGCGCCCCTCTACCGCTGTAACCTCTGCCTCGGCCCGTACCGTAAGCCCCACAGGTGTTGCCGCTGTATGCGCAGCGTGCAGGCTGATGCCCACAGTTGTCCAGCCCTCCGGCATGAAACGCTCCACCGCCTCCGTTGCCGCCTTTTCCATCAGACAGGTCATGGCTGGCGTAGCATAGACCGGCAGGCTGCCGCTGCCCATAGCCAATGCTGTATTTGCTTCCGTTACCTCTTCGCTGACGGTATTTTTCAATCCTGCTTTTACCTGTGTAAGCTCCATTTTAAACTCCTTTCTCTCCGAGGAACATTTCCCGGAACAGACGAATCAAATGCTCACTGGAGGAAGAAAGCGTACGGTTTTTCAGCCAGGCGATTACCGTATGCGTACTCATCTCCGGCTCAATCAGTTTTTTATAAATCAAATTGCCATCGGTTAAGAGGGTCTTGGACGACACCGGCAAAAGTGCCATGCCCATGCCCATTTTAGCCAGCAGCAAATCCTGCACAATACTGTCACTGACACAGACGATATTCGGCTCGAAGCCCAGCTTCCGGCAGTTCGCAATAAAGACCGACTGCCAGCGCAGCGGAATGATAATCGGCTGGTCTTTGAGTTCCTTGAGCTCCACCTTGTCACCGGCGGCACCGATTTCCTGCTCCTTATTCATGATGAGCACCAGTGGCTCATTGGGCAGGACAATGGACTCATAGACCTTAGAATCCACCTGCGTGCGCGTAATGCCGATTTCAATCACCCGATTGTCGAGAAGCTCCAAAATCCGGGCTCCTTCGGCTTCCCAAATCTGATAGGTGACATTGGGATAACGGGAATGAAATTCCGAGATGAGTTCCGGCAGCAAAAGCGCCCCCGAAGTCGTAATCGTTCCCAGACGAATGGAGCCGGCAATGCCCGAACCAATTTCCGTAATCTCCCGCACAGTGCCATCCACCATGCCCAATATATGCTCCACACGGGTATACATGACCCGTCCTGCATCCGTCAGACGAATCCGGCGGCTGCCCCGTTCAAAAAGCTGCACCCCCAAAGACGTCTCCAGACGCTTCATCTGCCTAGATAAAGCGGGCTGGGCAATATCCAGCCGCTGCGCCGCGTGACTGATATTTCCTTCCTCCACAATGGCGTAAAACGCCCGCATATCCTTGATATCCATTTCCTGCCTCTTTCTTACTATATGAAAAACTCATAGTTTCTATAACTATTTAGGTTTATTATACTTTTTTTGTTAAAATAGAGCAATGTATTTTGCAAAAAAGTTATATAGTTATATGCATAAAGGCGGAGGGAGGGGGCGGGGATAACTTTCGGCTGCTTAGACAGGCTTGCCAAACGCTGCCAAAAGCCATCCCCGCCCCCTCCCTCCTCACTGCCAGGCCTAAGATTAGCACTTCGCTGCAACCCATACAACGATATATGAAGTAAGCCCGCGAAAGCTGGTGATGTTTTCCGCAGCTTTTGACAAGCTTCTCTATGGCGAAGGAAAATATTACCAGTTCCCACGGGCGCCTTAACATATCCTTGTGACGTACGCACTAAGCCCAGTGGCTGATAATGCTTTTCCGTCGCGTTAGGCAAGCCTGCATAAGCAGAGGAAAAGGATTATCAGCCACCGAGCGTCCTTTGCATATCTTTGTAATGTACGCACTAAGCGCGCTGACCGGTAATGCCTTTCCGCAGCTTTTGACAAGCCTGTCTATGGCGAAGGAAAGGTATTACCAGTCACCGCGCGTCTTAGCATATCAATGAAACTTATTTCACCAACCGCAAATGCGCTTTATTATCTCTAGCTTCTTTTTCGGCTTTTTCCGGCCCATCATAATGCTTCTCCAGCGACCGCCCATGGTCGCAGATATTTAAGAGTATGCCCATCGCTATCATGGTGACGATAAGTGACGAGCCACCATAGCTGATAAACGGCAGAGGTACACCGACAACCGGCAGCAGGCCGCCCACCATCATGATGTTGGCTATGGCCTGTCCGGCAATGAGCACCATAATGCCCGTAGCCAGCATCTGTCCGAACTCATCCGGAGCACGGTTGGCAATGCGCACACATAACAGCACCAATAAGGTCAACAGCAGGAACACCATGAATGCGCCCATATAGCCATGCTCCTGACTGAAGATGGCAAAGGCAAAGTCTGTATGGGCTTCGGGCAGATATTCATACTTGCTGACACCTTCTCCAAGGCCCATGCCCCAAAAGCCGCCTGAACCGATAGTGGACAGAGATTGCACAGTCTGATAGCCCATGCCCTGCGCATCAGCCCAAGGGTCAAGCCAGACTTTCATCCGGGCCATGCGGTAGGGCTGAATACTCGCCACAACAAGCAACCCAAGGGGCGACAGTCCCAAAAGTATTAAAACATACTTCATCGACATACCGGCAACCATAGCCATAATCACAGGAACGCCCAATACAATAAGCGCCGTTCCCATATCCGGTTCCAATTCAATCAATACCGACATAAAAAAGATGGCCAAATATTGGGGATTAACGATATTGAAAATCGAATTTGCCTTTCCCTTCCTTATCCGGGCCGCCAATGTCGAAGCCGCCAACATCAAAGACACCAGTTTGGCCAGTTCTGCCGGCTGGGCACCAAAAAGCCAGCGCTTGGAACCATTAACCTCCGTACCGACCACCAATACGGCCACCAACGCCAGAAAGGTGGTGACAATCCCCGCCATCATCAGCGGCCCATTCAAGGGCCGCCAACGCCGATAGTTTATCTTCCGAAAGGCAAAAAACAACATTAGGGCAGCGACCATAACCATAGCATGGCGACGCAAAAAATGGTAAGGGTCCTCATAATCTGTAGTCCCCAACACAAAGCTGGAACTGAAAATGCATCGTTATTCCAAATCTTCTTCCGAATCCGCACAAAAAAGCCTCCTTGTGCCTTCGTTTACGCGAATATAACCTCACAGCGGTTGATTTTCTCGCCAAAGCCGCTGAACTTGCGTTCATACTCCGTCATAATATTATCCGGACGGTTCTCCGCATGCAGGTCAAAGGAAACATCCTGAACTTTAAGACCAGCTTCCTCGAACTGTTCCAGGGAAAAATCAAACAGCGGGCGGTTATCCGTCTTGAAATGCAGTTCACCCGGCTTTTTCAGGAGCTTGCGGTATTTTTCCAAAAAGCCCACATGGGTCAGACGACGCTTGGCATGACGCTTCTTCGGCCAAGGGTCGCAGAAGTTCACATAGAAGCGGTCCACTTCTGCCTCGTCAAAGATGTTTTCGATGTTGTTGATATCAAATACCAGCAACCGGATATTGGTAAGCCCCTTTTCCGCGACTTTCTTAGCCGCAGAATAGAGCACGTCCTGCTGAGCCTCAATCCCGATATAATTAATATCCGGATTGCGTTCAGCCAGCTGCGTGATAAAATCCCCCTTGCCAGTGCCCAGTTCTACATGCAGCGGCGCCTGACGGCCAAAGATTTCACTCCACTGGCCTTTTTTCTCCTCGCCAATCTCCTGGTCCTTGCTGATGACAAAGGCATCAAATTCATGGATAGCTTCATCTACCCAAGGCTTTCTACGTAAACGCACAATCTTTCTCCTTACTTCTTTTCCAATCCATACTTCTTCAAATAACGGTACAAGGTCACACGGCTGACATTTAAGAGGTTGGCCAGACGGCTTACATTGCCGCCCGCAGCCTGCCAGGCCTTTACGAAGACTTCCTTGTCCTCTTTCCACTTGTTATCGGGCTTGACATCCCCCATCAGGCTGATGTCATGCGGATTGATCTCCGTCTCCGTCGTGTTAAAGAAGGCATATTCCAGCACACTCTGTAACTGCTTGATATTGCCCGGCCAATCGTAATTGCGCAGCACCTCTTCCGTTTCCGGCAGGATTTTCTTCGGCTGCATCTGATGCTGCTCCGCCAGTTCGCTGATGATATGGGCCGCCAGTTTGGGAATATCCTCCCGGCGGCTGCGAAGAGCCGGCACGCGCACAATGCTCTTGGACAGGGCATCATAGAGGTCACGGTCAAACAGGCCGCGTTCCGTCAGGCGCTTCAAATCGCTGTCGCAGGCGGCAATAATGCGCACATCAATACTGCGCTCCACCTGCTCGCCTACGCGGCAGGCCTTGCCCTTATTCAAAGCTGCTGCCAGTTCTTTAGCGATACTTTTCGGCATTTTTTCGATTTCATCGAGGAACAACGTACCACCCGAGGCCAGTTCGAGACGCCCCTGATGGCTGACCTCGGAATTCAGCACCACACCGAAGAGTTCCTGCTCCAGAAGTTCCGGTGTCGTATCACCGCAGCGCAGGGTAATCAGCGGCCCGGCAGCCCGCGGACTGCCCTGATGAATGCCATGCGCCATGCGCTGTTTGCCAGTGCCGGCCTCGCCCTGAATCAATACATGATGCTTGTTCTTTGCCACGCGCGCTGCCTTGTTGCGGACGCTGGCAAAGGTCGTGCCCTCGCCCACCATGGAGCCAAGACTGTACTTCGCCGTATAACCGGCCGCATGCGCTACCAGCGTGCGCAAATCTTCGATAGGCATAGAAACGACAACCACGCTCTGCACAGCCTGGTCCTCATCACGTTCCAGCGGCACGACTGTCGTAATATCCTCATACGTTTTAGCCGGCGTAATCCAGGTCACTTCTTTATTATAGGAAGGAATTCCCCGGAACCCTTTATAAATCGGCGTATGCTGATAGTTCATAATCACATCATTGAGGTTGGACGCACTGCGGCGCGTGCCAGGGTCACGCTTGGCGCCGATACCTTCCAGACGCGTATGGCCAAGGCGGTTGGCATAAGCCACCTCACCACCGGGCAGTACATGATATACCGCAAAGGGCGTCGCGTCCAAAATCGCTTCTTCCGCCTTAATGCGAACCGATTCACTCAGATGACGTTCCAAGGCCTTGCGCATGGTGAACAGCAGGGAAATGACCGCATCCTGCGGCATAGCCACCTGTTCCATGGAAACCAGCGTAATAATATAGGTAAGTTCGCCACTGACCATAACCGGCGCAGAGCAGGCATCCCCTAACTGACACTCTTTGACCCACATCTCCGGACCAAACATCCAGAACGGCGCCTTATGCTCCAAGGCCACACTGATGGAAGATGTCCCGACCTGGTCAATGCCCACATTAGCCCCTTCGATTTCTCCTGGGGTCATCTGATAGAAGGGCAGAGAATAGCTCTTGAGCACCGTACAATCCGCATCAATCAGCAGCAGGCTCAGATTGTATTCCTGGAAGAATTCCTTAATCCCATCACTGAGGTCACTTAAATAGTCAATGGCATCCGCATGCTTTAACTGCAGTTCGTGAAACGCCTCTTTCGACAGCAGATGATGAATGGCCATTTTTTCCGTTCCCACGCCATGTTTTTTACTCTGCTGCCAGGAATCCGCCACCCATGGATGTACGTTAGGGTCCAGTACACCATCCTGGGAAAATTTTTCATAATAAGCTTCGAGCTTAGCACGGCTCCGATGCTCTCTAATCATAGTTTGTCCTCCCTAAAAATCCTTATTTTATCTACCATTTCCTGCGGCATCTTTAACCGCTATTATTTCCGGTCAATAAGTTTCGTACCTTACATTTTAACAAGCCTGCATACTTCCTGCAACTGCTTTCCCCAAAAAAGTTTACATTTTTTGAAAAAAAACGCGTAAATTCGTAAACATCAGTAAAACACCCTTGCGACAGGTGTCAAGACAGTGTATAATGCATATTGTTATTTTTCATTGTCATGACAGTTGTCGTATTTTAGGAAAGAGGTATTCATTATGATTTTACAGCGCTTGGAATCCCTGCCCGTGGGTACATTCCATTACAAGCTATTGTTACTGACCGGCCTTGGCTGGCTTTTTGACTCCATGGACACTGGGCTTATCGCCTTTGTCCTGCCTGTGCTGGCCAAAGAGTGGGCACTTACGCCTGCACAGGTGGGCTGGATTGGCTCCATCGGCCTTATCGGCATGGCACTGGGTGCAGTGCTCGCCGGAACCCTGGCTGACCGCATTGGCCGCAAGCGGGTATTTTCCTTGACTGTTCTGCTCTACAGCCTGTCCACGGGGATGTGCGCCCTGTCCTGGAGCTATGAATCCCTGCTCGTGTTCCGTTTCCTCGTGGGCTTTGGCCTTGGCGGTGAGCTGCCGGTTGCTGCAACGCTCATGAGCGAATACGCTCCGGCACATCTGCGCGGCCGTTTCATCGTCCTGCTCGAAAGCTTCTGGGGCGTAGGCTGGCTGGTAGCTGCCTGCATCTCCTATCTCTTAATCCCCGCCTTTGGCTGGCAGATTGCCTTCGTCATTGGTACCCTGCCTGCCCTTTATGTCTTCCTGATCCGCCTGCATATGCCGGAATCCATCCGTTACCTGCTGACGAAAAACCGCGTCAAAGAAGCGCAGGACGTTATCCTGATGCTCGAGAAAAAACTTGGCGTTCAGAGCCAGCCGTTTACGGGGGAAATTGACCTGTCTGAACTGACCCATCAGGAAAAATCTGCTCAGCCAAAATTCACGGCGCTCTGGAGTGCGCCTTTCCGCACCCGTACAGCTATGCTTTGGCTCGCCTGGTTCGGCATCGTCTTCAGCTACTACGGCATTTTCATGTGGCTGCCCTCCATCGTTTACGCACAGGGCTTTGCCGTGGTCAAGACCTTTGAATATGTCCTCATCATGACCCTTGCCCAGCTGCCCGGTTATTATGCCGCTGCCTGGCTCGTGGATGTGATTGGCCGCAAATACACCCTGTCCCTGTTCCTCCTGCTCTCCGGTGTCTGCTCCTTCTTCTTCGGCAACGCCGAAACCTCCACTTCCCTTTTAGCCTGGGGTTCCGCTATGAGCTTCTTCAACCTCGGCGCCTGGGGCGTTATCTACACCTACACCCCGGAACAGTACCCCACCGCTATCCGCGCCCTGGGCAGCGGCTGGGCCGCCGGCTTTGGGCGTATCGGCGGTATGCTGGCCCCCATGCTGGTCGGTGTAATGCTCGGCAATGCCTTCGGCATGAACACCATCTTCCTGATGTTCGCTTCGGTATTTGTCATTATCTCGGCTGTCGTTATCCTGCTCGGCAAAGAAAGCAAGCAGAAAACACTCGAAGAACTCGAAGTCGCCATGGAAGGCTGACCATTCTCCGCAAAAATCGAACAGTAAACAATAGATAAGTATGAACTCCACCAGCCCATGAGGACTTGTTCCTAAGCGATTTACGCGCCCCGCGCGTACTAGCGCAGGAATAAGTCCTCATGGGCTGGTGCCACTTTTATGACTTATTTATGTTTTATGACTTATTTATGATAGTTGTTAGATTTTCCACACTTTTTTTAAGATAGAACCTTTTATTATCCCATTGACAATTTTTAGTACCTGCTTATATAATGAAGTATCTTATTCATATTATTTTCATGGTCTTATATTAAGAAAGGACTTGATTTTTTGTTTCTGATTGCGCTTTCACCAATCCTTTGGCTGGCTGTAGCGCTGTGCGTACTGCACATGCAGCCTCACAAAGCCTGCCTGCTGGCCCTCCTGCTTTCAGTGGTCGTCGGCATTGGTCTTTACGACATGACCACCATTCATGCCTTCCAGGCCTTCCTGGAAGGTGTGGCTCTGGCCTGCTGGCCAATCCTTTTGGTTATCATTGCTGCTATCTTTACTTACAACCTGTCCGAACATACCAAGGGTATGGACGGCATCAAGAAGATGCTGACCTCCGTCAGCAATGACCGCCGCGTGCTGATTCTGCTCATTGGTTGGGGCTTCGGCGGCTTCATGGAAGGTATGGCCGGTTTCGGTACGGCTATCGCCATTCCCGCCAGCATGCTCGTTGGTATCGGCGTCAATCCCCTCCTTGCCGCCAGCGTCTGCCTGGTCGCCAACTCCGTCCCGACGGCTTATGGCTCCATCGGCATCCCTTTGGTTACGCTGGGCAATGTTACAGGCACCGATGCTACCACCCTTGCCACCTACACCTGCCTGCAGCTGGCACCGCTGACTATCCTTTGCCCGTTCATCATGACGTTGGTTGCCGGCGGCTCTCTGAAAGCTCTTAAAGGCATGGTTGCTACCTGCCTTGGTGCTTCCTTCGGTTTCCTCATTCCGGAACTTGCCGTAGCTGCTACCATGGGCCCGGAACTGGCTGTTGTTGCCGGTTCTATCGGTGCTATGGGCGCAATCGTTGCCTGTGCTAAAATGTTCCCGGTCAATGACCCGGCTTATGCTATGCCCGCCCATGAAGATGATGGCGAAAAGCTGACCGCCGGCAAAGCCATCACCGCCTGGCTGCCGTTCATCCTCATCTTCGTTTTCCTGCTGGCTACGTCCAAGCTGATTCCGGCTATCCATGACCCGCTAAACCTCATTAAGTCCTCCGTACTGATTTATGACGGCGAAGGCGGCGCACCTTACACCTTTACCTGGGTTGCTACCCCGGGCGTTCTGATTTTCCTGGCTGCCTTTATCGGCGGTGCCAAGCAGGGCGCTGGCTTTGGCGAAATGCTCGGCGTACTCCAAAAGACCGTATACGGCCTGCGCTTCACCATTTTAACGATTATCTCCGTTATCGCTACCGCAAAGGTCATGGGCTATGCCGGCATGACGCATGAGATTGCTGAAGCTGCTGTTGCCGCTACGGGCACGGCCTATCCTTTGATTGCCGCCTTTATCGGTTCCATTGGTACCTTTATCACCGGTTCGGCAACGTCGAGCTGCGTACTCTTTGGTAAGCTGCAGACTGAAGCCGCTCAGGCTATCGGTGCTACACCTGCCGCTCAAGCCTGGATTGCTGCCGCAAACGCTACGGGCGCCTGCGCCGGCAAGATGATTTCCATTCAGAGTATTGCTATCGCGGTCGCCGCCATCAAGACGTCCGGTGCAGACGGCAAACTGCTGGCTTTCGCCGCAAAAGTTTACCTGCCCTTCATTATCGCCATGGGACTTATCGTTTACCTTGGCCAGACATTGGTGGGCTAAATAAAATTTCATCATAAAATGGGCTGTTGCTATGCAACAGCCCATTTTGTCTATCTTCAGATAGACAGCGTCAATGTATTGAATCCCTGATAGCTGCGATAAAAAAAATTGACCGCATGGCTTTTGACCATATGCAGACCAATACCGCGGGTATTCCGGGCAGCTTCTGCCATTCCTTTCGGCTGATGGGCCAGCGCTTCCTTGGCCAGCTGGAAGGGGTCAAACTCCTCTCCATCATCCCGAAAATGAAGCTCAAAAATCCCATCTTCCCGGGCAATCAAAGTAAGCTGCACCAGCACGGCTTCCCTCTTGAAGCGGAAGCTTTCCTCCTCGCAGATTTCCTCCAAAGCCAGCCGCAGGAGGTAGCGTTTCCTTTCATCAGCCCCCCAGCGGACAGCGAAGTCCTCTATGGCCTCCAATTGCTGGGTTAATGCCTCCCCATAGCCCAGGAAGGAAACACTGTAGACCCGCTCGGCAGGGATGGATTTGCGCTCTCCCCGGCGCCGCTGGTAAAACCAGATTACCGCCAAAGTCACCAGTTCCCCCAAGGGATAAACAAACCAGAAGACGTAAAAGCCCCCCTCTGCCAGCAGGAACAGCAGCGGCAGGCCGGCGCCAACGCGCCGCATAAAGACCACCAGAAAAGCCCCTTTTTCATCCTCCTCAGACTGGAGATAATTCTGCAGCAGCAGGCACACCCCCATGAAGATGGTGCCGATGCAGAAGACCCTAGCCGCATAGTAGGCCTTGCCCACCTCACCGATATCCTCCATGCCAAAGAGCAAATCCAGTACCTGAGGCCAGAGCATAACCCCGACCGTAGCCAGGAGGCCCAACAGGAGAGAATATAGCAGGCAATAGCGGAAGACACGGTGCAGCTCGGTGAAATTGCACTCGGCAAAGAAGGTTGAAAAAAGCGGCTGGGCCGTCTTGCCGATAAACTCATAGATAAAGATGAACAGCAGGGAAAGATTTTCAATGATATTGAACACCGCTACCCCTTCGGTGCCTGCCAAATCCATCATGAGGTGGATAGCTGCCAAGGTAAAGATGGCATCAAAGATATACTCCGATGATGTAGCAAAACCCAAGCGAAGGGCCTTGAAGGCCTCCCGGAAGGAAGCTGCCCTGCCCAACACCCGCAGCTGCCCTCTGCCCAGACAAAGGTAGCCCATGGCAATGGCAAAGGTTCCCGCATTGGCCATGAAAAAGCCAAAACTGCAACCGGTAATGCCCCAGTCAAAGAATAAGAGCAGCATGGCGCTGACAGCCAGATTGGCCAAACCGCTGATAGTCTGCAGGGTGATGGCCAACGTATCGGCATTGTCATTCCGCAAGTAGGCGGTCACCAGCTCCATAAGAATCTCAAAAGGAATCCCGAGCAGGATAAACGTGATATAGCTTTTGGTCAGCTGGTAGACTTCGCCATCCTCCGGAGATGTGCCCAATAGCGTCAGCACCCCATCCTCCATCAGCAAGCCCCCGACTGCCATGCCAAAGCCGATAACGGCAGCCAGTCGCAGGAAGAATCGGAAGATGGCAAGAGCCTCCTCCTGTTTTCCCTCATTCATGAGATTGGCATAAATCACTGCCCCGCCCATAGAAAGACCAAAAACAAAGAAAGCCGCCAGCAGGAAGAGCGGCGAGACAAAGCCCACAGCAGCCAGCCCCTCCGTGCCGATAGCATGCCCCACCAAAATTGTATGTCCCATTTCCGCCAAGGCCAGGCCAATCCCGGCCAAAGGGGCAGGCAACACTGCCCCCATAAACATCTTGCGGGTAAAATAAGCATGATCTACTTTATCTTGCAAACTCAAGGGACAACCTCCTTGTCAGCCAGTTCCCTTATGATATCTGCAGGTTTCTTTCCTGCCACCAGCGCCTGAATGACCCGGGCGTAATTCTGCAGGAAGGTCTCTACAAATTTCTCACTGTACTCCTTGGTATTATAAGTCAGGTTCACATAGAAATCGTCGCTGCGGCGATGGACGAAGAAGTCGAAATGCTCCTCCTCAAAATCCTCGATTTCCTCATATTCCGCCCGTCCCCCGCAGAAGTCAAAACCCGTGTCCATATCCTCCCCCTGATAGGAGAAAGCCACGATAAGCGGCACCGGATCACCTTCATAGAGCGCATGACGGCGGCAAAGCAGGACATTTTCCTGGGTCTGGCGGACAAAATCCCCCGCCCCCATGTTTTCTTCCCATCTCACGCAAAGGGGATAGTGACGATAAATGGCTCCTACAGTGCGCTCAAAGCGGATGTCGTCACGGCCATTATAGATGGTGAGCGCCACTCCCGCCTGTTCCCCATTGTTGCGGCCCTGCAAGAGGCCAAAGGCGGCTGCAGTCAAGGTGCCGTCCGTGATGCCCTGTGCCTTGGTGAAAGCGTCCACTGCCGCCAAGTCCACATGGATGGGCACAAAGATATCCTTGGTATCATTTTCCCCCTTGTCCTCAAGATCTCCGGGCATCTCACTGAGAAGGTTGGTAAAGGAGCGGACAAAATCTCGATTCCACTGCTGTTCCTGCCGATAGGCCTCAGTACCCAGCTTCGCCTCTATTTCATCATAATAGTCAAAGATGCTGTACTCCTCAGGATGAACCTTCTCACCCCGGTAGGCGGCATCCACATCCTGCAGGAAAATGTCTATAGAATCCCCGTCGATGATGGGATGCATGATGTCAAAGTAAAACACCTTGCTAAGGCTTCCCTCTTTCTCCCGGATGGCAAAGAGACGCATGGAGAACATGCGGGTATCAGGCTTGTTCAGGCTCTGCCGCAGTTTGGGTTTCAATTCCTCATACTCGGCCCGGGTCATTTCCTCCACGACAGGGCGCAATCCCTGCAAATCCCCCTGCTTCCAGCGCAGCTCTCCTTCTACCATCGTCAGCCTGGCATCCATCGCCGGATGTGCCAAAAGCACCGTTTCAATCGCCACCGCCAGCCGTTCCAGGTCAGTAGCAACGTCTAACGTGATATAGGCATCGCAGTGAAGGCCGTAGCCCTCCTCCAAAGAGTTGCCCCAGTCGTAGTGCAGTTCCTGCAAAGGGCCGAAGAAATGGCTTTCCTTCTTCTCCCCGGCTGCCTGCCGGCTGCGCTTTGCCAGCAGGGCGGCAATGCCCGCAGGAGTCTTGCCCTCATAAATCAGATTGAAATTCAGCTTCAGGTCACGGCACTCAGACAGCAGACGCACGATGCTTAAGCTGTCTCCACCGGCCTGGAAGAAATCTTCCTCTGCACTGGCCCGCTCCATTCCCAACGCAGCAGCAAAGCCCCTGCAAAGCTCTGTCTCTATGTCATTCTTAGGCGCCACATACTCCTCTAAGCTCCCCCGCAGTTCCGGCACCGGCAGGGCTTTTTTGTTCAGCTTGCCGTTTTGGTTCCGGGGGATGGCTTCCAACTGTACGATGGCCGCTGGCACCATATAAGGGGGCTTGCGCTCCCGAATAAACTCAGCCAAAGCGTCCCGGTCGATTGGGTCCTTGGAGACCACATAAGCGGCGATGAATTTGCCCCCGGCGGGATTATCCCAGGCCGCCACAGCGGCATTTTCCACCTGCGGGAAGTCATGGATGACCCCTTCGACCTCCGAGAGTTCCACCCGAAAGCCCCTTATCTTCACCAGTCCATCCCGACGCCCCACAAACTGGATATTGCCATCGGGCAGGTAGCGCACGATGTCTCCGGTACGATAGGCGGTGGCATAGTCAGGGTCAGTAGAAAACGGATTTGCAACAAAGACCTCTTTGGTCTTTTCTGGGCGGTTCAGGTAACCTCCCGCCACCTGGGGCCCGGCTATCCAAAGCTCGCCCAAAGCCCCCGGCGGCACCCGGCGGCCATAAACATCCACGATGTAGATGTCCGTATTGTCATTGGGCGTGCCAATGGGTATATCCGGCTCATATTTCGTCACATCATAGCAGGTGACGGACACGGTGGCCTCTGTGGGGCCGTATTCATTGGCCATGATATAGGGATAGACCGGTTCAAAGGACACCAGCTTCTCCCCGCCCCCCACGATATAGCGGAGACTGGGGCAGTCCATGGTCAAGGCAAACTGCCGCCCCACCTGGCTGGGCATATCGGAGATAGAAATGCCGTGACGCCGGATAAGCTCTGCCAAGGCAGGCAGATCCAGCTTCTTTTCCTCGGGAACCACCACCACGGTCCCCCCCACCGTCAGGATGGGATACATATCTCCCAAGGAGCCGTCAAAGCCATAGCTGTTGTAGCAGCTGACCTTGGTCTCCGGCGTAGGCGCAAAGTACCTGCGGTACCAGGCAGCATAGCACATAAGATTGCTGTGCAGAAGGCGCACGCCTTTGGGCACACCGGTGGTACCGGAAGTGTAGATGAGGATGAATAGGTCCTCAGGCTCAGGCCCCTCCAGCCCCTTAATTTCTTTCTCCGTGACCTGGGGCAGGCTGGTCACCTCGGAAATGGTCAGCACCAATCCCTTGTAGTCAGGGAAATTCGCCAGCCTTGGTTTCAGTTCATCAGCCACGATGATGACCTTCACATCTGCATCCTTGGCCATGAAGGACAGTCGCTCATCCGGATAGTTGGGGTCCAGCGGCTCATAGGCACAGCCTGCCTTCAACACGCCCAGGGAAGCGATAACCATGTACTCGGAGCGGGGGATGAACACCGCCACCCGGTCGCCCCTGCCCAGCCCCTGCCGGGCAAGGCAGGCGGCCAGCCGGTCAGACATATCCTCCACCTGGGCATAGGTATAGGCCCGCTCCTCGTAAATGACCGCCGTATTCTCCGGAAACTCTGCCGCCCGCTGGCGGAAAAGCTCCACCACCGTAGTCTGGCGGTCGTAGGCATGGGCATTGTCGTTGAAGGAATTCAGCCGCTGCTCGGTTTCTGCCGAAGTCACCCGCACCTTGTCCAGCGACGGAGCTGTCCGCAGACTTTGGAGGATTTGCCCCCAGGCCAGGAGCAGTTCCCTGATGAAGGCCGGACTGTACCTGCCCTCATCATAGCAGATGGAGGCCTCGCCTCCGCCAGTGCAGAATCCCAGGGCATATCTGTCCCCCGGCATCCAGCCACGCTCCGCATCAAGACAGAGAATCAGCCCCCGGCCCGGTTCCCAGCCCAAAAGTTCCGCTATTTCCTCCTCCTGCCAGGTAAAATTCCCTGTTTCTTCCAGCCAGCCCTGCACCCGTACAATGAAATCCTCAGGAGACTCCTCTCCCTGCCAGCTGAGCCGCACCGGCCTTAGGCACTCTCCCTGCTGCAGGAGAAAGGCGCTTTCCTGCAGACCGCCGTAAAGTCCCAGCAGGAGCAGCAAGCTTGCCGACAATTCCGCAGCATTCACCTTTACAGTCTGCCTCAGAGCTTGCCGCCCCCAGCTGCCCGACTCCCGACCATCAGGCAGGGGCAGGCACTCGGGACTTTCCTCAGACAGATATCTGGTGCACCATGTTTCTTTATCCATGTTCCCATCCCTTCTTCACAACAGTTCTGCCAGCTTCCGCCCACCATCCTGCAGGGCAACAGCCATCTTTTCCACCTGCTCAGTGAACGCCTCCATGGCCTTACGCGAGTAGCAGTGAGGGTCATAGTCCAATACCAGAGAATAGGTGCCATCATCATGAGCATTCAGCTCGATATCCAGCGTATTTTCTGCCGCCGATATTTCGTTGGCTGGCATTTCCTCAATGACGGCCTGGGTGTCTCCCAGCTTCACACTTCCCCGGCGTCCCAGGGTTCCCTTCTGCAGGATGAAGCAGGCGCAGCCTGCCTCCAAGCCTTCCTCATAGATTTTGTCCATACCCTTCCTGTACTGGATGCCCTCATTTATCCGGGCCTCCAGCTTAGGCAGGAACTGCCCTACGGTCATATCCCTCTCAAAGTCCCAGCGCAGGGGGAACTGATCCAGCATCAGGCCCATGAGACGACGTTCAGCCGAAGTGACCCGGCCGTTGTGCACCCAGCTGATGATGGCCTCCCTGCGTCCGGACGCCTTGGCGATAGCCAGCATGGCGGCCGCCATGAAGAAGGTGTTCTCACCGAAATTCTTCCCCTTGAAGAAGCCCTTCTCTATGCCCTCGAGGGGTGTTTCCATCTCATGCTCCGGTCCCTCATCCACATTTCCTCCATCCATAGGGGGCAGGTGCGTATTTTTGTCAAACCCGGCCAGCATGGTCTCCCAGTAAGCCCTGCCCTTGGCCAGCTCATCCTCAGGCAAGGCTGCCTCTTCCCTGACATATTCCGCATAGCTGGCAGGCTGGCGCTTGGCTGCCACGGCCTCATTGCCGTGGGTATAACGTTTCTCCAGTTCCCGCCAGAAAAGCAGGGCGATGGCCGCCCCGTCCATGATGGCATGGTAAAAGTCCATATAGATATACTTGGACTCCGGGGTCTTTATGATATTGACCCGATACAGCGGCCGGTCAATGAGGTCATAGGGCTGCTTCAGCTCCTGCTTGCGCGCCTCCAGTCCCTCCTCCGACAGGCTTTCCACATAGACTTTTGCCACCTTCCCGTCAAAGCGCTGGCAAAATTCCCCGGTATCGGGACGGAACACCAAACGGCAGCGGAAGATATCATAAGACTCCAAAAGGCCATTTACTGCTGCCGCCAGCCGCTCCAAATCCACGGCAGGTTCCAGGCGTACCAGGGCGCCTGTATTCATCATGGTAGACTTGGCCCGCCGAAAATGCGTGTCTGTCAGCCACCGCTGGATGGGACGCAAAGGGTAGTAAGCGCTATTGATTGGAACTTGCTCCTCCCCCTCACGGACGATATGAATGAAGCGGTCAAAATGCGTCATCTCAAAGACATCCATCACCACCTCCTGCGGATAGAGCACGGTAAAACTGCCCCCCTGGCTTTCCATAAGCTTGGCTGCCTGCAGCAAGGAGCGCAGCCCTGCCGAAGAAAGATAGGTAACCCCGGAAAAATCCAATAAAAGTTCCTTCACCCCCTCTGCCGCCAGCAAAAATTCCTTGTCAAAGGCGTCCATAGCCAGCTTGTTAAACTCCCCGGTCAAAAACATGGTCAGCTTATCCCCCTGACGCTCCTGTCTGATTGCGAAATTCATGATGATTCCCTCCATTTATACGCTTTTCAAATCATCCACTGAAGCATGGATAGTGACAAACAAATCCAGCCTGGCCATTTCTAAAATCTCCCTCACCATCCCCTCAGAAGATATAATCACAATGGACTTTCCCGCCTGTTCTGCCCCACCAGCCAGCTTCAGGATAGTCCTAAGGCCAGCGCTGGAAACATAGGACAGGCCTGACAAGTCAAGGGCCAGTTTCCGGCAAACAGCGAGTTGCTTTTCCCCTTCTTCTGCCGCTTCCTCCGCAGTGGTACGATCCAGTCGTCCCCACAGCTGCCAAACCCGCCAGCCGTTTATTTCTTCGCTATTGTAACGGATTGGTAAATCAGACATATTTCCTCCTAATTCTCATCCTTTTTGCCATAGGCCAGCGCCAACATCGTGATATCATCTGATTGATTGGCCTCCCCTACAAAAGCAAACAACTTTTCCAAAACCGTCTCCATCTGCTTTTCGGCTCCCTGTCCGGCCGTTGCCGACAGAATCTCCTGCAACCGTTGCTCACCGAAAAATTCCTTTGCTTCATCCCTGGCCTCCGTCACCCCGTCGGTGTACAGAAAGAGCGAATCCCCCGGCTGCAAGACCAGCGTTTCGGCTGCAAAGGCCATTCCCCCTCGTACCCCCAGTATCGGGTTTTGTGCCTTGGGCAGGTACTCCGCTCTGTCCCGCCTGCAAAGCAGGGGCGGATTATGTCCTGCATTGACATAGATAAACTTCCCTGTGGACAGGTTCAATATGCCGATAAAGGCCGTTACAAACATGAACGTGGTATTGCTCTGTACCAGGGCATCATTGGCCTCTGCCACTGCCTGAGCCAAATCCTTTTCATTGCGCCGCCGCAACACCTGATCCTTCAACAACGTCTTGGTCATGACCATAAAGAGGGCCGCAGGCACGCCCTTGTCCGATACATCAGCCACGGTGACGACCAAAAGGTCCTCATCCAGGAAGTAGAAATCATAAAGGTCTCCTCCTACTTCCTTAGCCGGCTGCATGAAGGCGCTGAGGCTGAATTTCCCGGCTTGGACAGCTGGCGTCAAAGGTGCAGGCAGCAGCCCCGCCTGAATCCTGGCCGCCACCTCCAGTTCCGTCCTGACTCGCTCCTCCTTGGCCGCCGCCTGGGAGAGTCTTTGAACATGCTCCTTCAGTTCTTCTGTCATCTCATTGAAACAAGCGGCCAGCTCCTCCACCTCGTTGCCAGTGTGGATTTCCAGCTTCTTGTCCAGATTGCCTGCCGCTATCTCCTGTACTCCTTTCGTCAGCGCACGGATAGGACGAACCAGGCGGTCAGCCAGGACGCCGCTGGTGAAAAAGGCCGCCAGTGCCAAGGGCAGCAGCAGCAACAGGGCCTTTCCCGCCCCCCCCGCAAAGGTCTGCCCCAAAATTTCATAGAAATCCTTCATCTCCTCCTGAACCAGGGAGGCCACCTCCTGGGCCGGCGCCAGGACCTCGTCCTGACCAATGAGCGTTCCGAAGCTCCAGCCTGCATTTTGCAGGGGCGCAAAGGCCAAATAGTATTCCTGCCCATCCACCAACACCTTCACCACATCATTCTCTCCGGCAGTCATGCGACGGGCGGCTTCTGCCAGAGTAGGTTCAGGATTCTCCCTCAAATCTGCCCCCTGAAGTCCGGGAGCCAGCACTCCTTCGCCCACGGAGGACAGCACTACTCGCCCATTGCCATCCAGACAGAAGCTGATGCCCGTCCTGCCAATGGAAACCTGACTGACCTGGTGCTGCCAATCCTCAATGCTGCCGTTGATGCCTACCACCCCGGCAAACCCATTTTCATCATAGTAAGGAGCAGCACACCCCATTCCCAGATAGCCCTCTTCCGCCAGGAAGACATCCGTATACGTACACGTTCCCTTGGCTTGAGCCATCTGGTACCAGGGACGCTGCCTGGCGTCGTATCTTTCCAAAAACGCCGTCCTGGCCTCCGGTGAAGGATAGATGCTCTGCCCGGGTTCGCCCGGAATGTTGTCCACACAAATGGAATATCCCTTCCGAGATGCGACAACAAAAACACTGCGATAGCCCCAATAGGTTTTACTCAGGGGTATCAGCACATCCACGAAATTAGCTGCCTGACCAATCTCTGCCGCCAATTCTCCATCAACTCCCTCAGCAGCCAACTGAGGACTGTAATGGAGATAAGGCGTACCAGCGGCAATATCTTCCATGTCTCTAGCATTGACAATCTGCCGCATTCCGTATTTGTCCCGTGACTGCATCAGCATGGTCATACTGCCAGCCAAAAACTCCACATCATCACTATTGACTGCCAGTTCCCTGCCCATGTGAGCAGCCTCATTTTCTGCCGTGGTCCGCAGCCATGCCCGGGTATGTTTCCCCACCGAGTCACTCACGGACTCTGCCACCACTTCCTCTATATCCCGGCCTTCCATTTCCAACACTTCCTGCAGGCCATATAGAGAATAACCAAACAGCATAAGCGTCGCCAGAAAGGTGCTAAGGCCACAAACCAGCACCAAGAACAGCACTTGCCGACGAATGCCGCCCCGGCTGTGGGCTGCTATCCGTCGAAGCCAGCTCTTTATCCCTTTCACGCTCGATATTCTCCCTTCACATTTCTATCCACATTTAACTTATTTAGGAAAAATTCTCCTTGCTTATGCTGATTTCCTGCCCCAACGGCGTCACTCCAGCCATTTTTTGAAATTAACACCCATAAAGAAAACACATCTTGTATTCAGACGCAAAAAAAGCCGGCAGACGAATCTGCCGACCCCAAAAATCAGATAAAGACTTCACAATCATCTTCAACACGTTTGCAATTTTGACGGACATTTTCCATCACGGTCTTTACATCCTGACCGTCTTCAAATTCCACCTTCATCTTCAAAGCCATGAAATTCACCGCAGCGTCCTTGACTCCCGGTGTGTTCTTGGCAGCTTCTTCCATCAGATTAGCACAGTTGGCACAATCCACATCAATCTTATACGTTTTCTTCACAGTAAATCAATCCTTTCCACTTAACAGACATTTCATCTCAGGCAACCGTCACATCTGAACCGACTTGGACCGTTCTTTCTTTTATATCAGCGCATTGCGGGACAAACATTGCCCGTACTGCGTTAAGCACAGCCAGCACCATAACCCCGACATCGGCAAAGATAGCCGCCCACATATTAGCAAAGCCTAACGCGCCCAAGAGCAGGACAAGCACCTTTATACCGATAGAGAAATAAATATTCTGTTTCACGATGCGCAGCGTCTTGCGCGCAATCCGCCGCGCCACAGAAATCTTTAGCGGATCATCATCCATCAAAACGATATCTGCAGCTTCAATGGCCGCATCCGAACCCATTGCACCCATGGCAATCCCCACATCAGCTCTGGATAGCACCGGTGCATCGTTGATTCCATCACCGACAAAAGCCAATTTGCCCGTGGCAGGCTGCTGCAAAAGTTCTTCCACCTTTGCCACCTTGTCCTGTGGCAAAAGCTGGCTGTAAACCGTATCCAGCTGCAGGCTGGCTGCTACCCTATCCGCAATCCGGGCGCTGTCCCCGGTCAGCATGACCGTCTGCTTAATGCCAGCTTTTTTCAGCGCCTTTATCGCCGCTGCGGCATTTTCCTTCACCACATCAGAAATAACGATATGACCTGCATACTCGCCATCCACAGCCACATGAATCATCGTACCCATGGCATCACACTCATGCCAGTTGGCGCCAATGCTTTCCATCATCTTGGCATTGCCCACGCAGACCGTCTTGCCATTGACCTGTGCCCGAACGCCATGCCCGGCTATTTCTTCCACACTTTCCACGCTGCAGCCGTCTGCCTCATGACCAAAGGCATTACGCAAGGATTCTGCAATGGGGTGCGTAGAATAACGCTCCACATGTGCCGCTAAATGCAGCAACTGCTGTTCATTCAGTTTATCCGTATGGATGGCACTGACCGCAAAAATTCCCTTGGTAAGTGTACCGGTCTTATCAAAGACCACCGTTTTTACTTCCGACAACGCTTCTAAATAGTTCGAGCCCTTTACCAGCACCCCCTGGCGGCTGGCACCGCCAATCCCGGCAAAGAAACTGAGCGGCACACTGACCACGAGCGCACAAGGACAGCTGATAACCAGGAAGGTCAGGGCACGATAAATCCATGTCCCCCACTCCGGGGCAAGCCCCATCCCCAGGATACGCACCAGCGGCGGCAATACAGCCAAAGCTAACGCCGCATACACGACAATCGGCGTATAGACGCGGGCAAAGCGAGCGATAAAGTTCTCGGATTTCGACTTGCGGGAGCTGGCCTCTTCCACCATTTCCAAAATCTTGGAAGCCGTGGATTCATCAAACTCTTTGGTTGTCCGGATTTTCAACAGGCCGTTGATATTTATACAACCGCTTAATACCTCGTCGCCTTCTTTGGCATCGCGCGGCAGGGCCTCCCCCGTCAAGGCAACAGTATTGAGACTGGAAGTGCCTTCCTCTACCACACCATCCAAAGGAATCTTTTCCCCCGGTTTGACCACGATAACGCTGCCAATCTCTACTTCATCCGGGTCAACCTGCGTAAGCGTACCATCTTCCTGTTCAATATTGGCATAATCAGGGCGTATATCCATCAACGCACTAATATCCCGGCGGCTGCGTCCCACGGCATAAGCCTGAAACCACTCACCCACCTGATAAAACAGCATAACCGCAATCGCTTCGGTATAATCGCCATCCTCATAAACCGCCAAAGCCATGGCACCGAGTGTCGCAATCGCCATCAAAAGGCTTTCATCAAATGTCCGCCGGTTCTTAATGCCCTTGCCCGCCTTGTATAAAATATCATAGCCGACCAAGAAATACGGCACTAAATAGGCAAAAAATCTGGGCCAACCGGACAGCGGCATATACGCCAATACCAGCATCAAAACCGCCGTTATGATAATTCGTATCAGATTTTTCTTCTGCTTCGCATTCATAAACACCCTCCTGACTTCGCTGTGTTAAAATAACATATGAACAATTATTCATTTATTAAGCAAATTATAGCACATCCGTCAGAAAATAGCAAAGAAAAATCGTTTTCTCACCTTATATTCGGTGGTCACTAGCCAGCACTACAGCATAGACAGCGCCCGCCCCTGCGGACCGCAGGACTCTGGCACATTCCGTCATAGTCGCCCCTGTAGTAAAAATATCATCAATCAGCAAAATATTCTTTCCCGTTAACGCCTCTATCCCGGTTACGGCAAAAGCATTTTTTAAATTCTTCTCCCGCTCACTGCCGCTGAGCTCATACATTGGCCGTGTAGCCCGCGTCCGCAGCAACAGCCGTCGCAAGGGAATATGTTGACTGGCCAGAAAGCCGCTAAATATGAGTTCAGCCTGATTAAAGCCACGCTGTTTTTCTTTGTCCGGATATAGCGGCACAGGCACAGCAAAATCAATACCAAAAAGCAGTTTTTGCACCTGTGGCATCTTTCCGGCTGCTGACAACAAAGTTTCTATATAAAATTGATTGCTGCGCTTTCCCTGATACTTTAAATGACGGATTAAATCCCGCAGGCTGTCTTTGTATACACCAAAAGCCCATGCATCGGCCAAAACGGCCTGCATGGGCACAGAAAGAGACAATTGATGAGGCTGCAACGCCTCAGCCAGACATTTGGGACACCAAGCGCCACGCGTTTCCACATAAGCATGACATAATGGACAATGCGGCGGAAACAAAAAATCCAACAGCATTTCCCATAAATTAACCACGTCCAAAGAACCTCCGTTTGGGGCGTTTGTGTTCCCAGACCATGACCGCTTCCAGTACGGAACCGGCCACACAGCGCGCCTTATCCGAAATGGTAAAACATTCCTCCTGTCCCATGGTGGGATGGATATCGGCTATCTTCTGTTCCTTTTTCACCTTGCTGCCACGATGGAGCGCGCCACGCAGGACGCCATCAATGGTAGCCTTTATTTCAATGGTACGGCCATCCGGCGTATGCAGGCGGGCCAACGGTTCATCTTTTTTGACCATCAGGGAGATGGTACTCAAAATATCCACGGTACCTTCCTCCGGAGCAAAAATCAAATGCTCCATATTGGCACTGACACCTACCGTGCTGCTGGAAATATCCTGACTGCGGGCAGAGTACCCTTCATAGATTAAGCGTCCCAGATTATGGCCGCGCATGGTTTCCACCACCACATCCACATCCCGTCCAGCGCAAAATCCAGGTCCTAAAGCAATGGTATGTTCTGCCATATCCTTGGTTGTGCCGTTAGTTGTATGGGAAAGAATCGCATCCACCAACACCTGTGGTTTCAATTCTTTCACACAACGGGCTTCCGGATCTTCAAGCATCACCAGCTCACCTTTTTTCAGCCTGTCCTTTGCTTCAATAAGGTTTTTAGCCTTGTGGCAGACGATTCGTTCTACCTTGGCCTCACCGCGATACATGGCCTCAGAAAAAGCCACGCGCCGCCGGGTTGCCGAAGGCTCTTTCTGCTCCAGCACCAATACGCGGAACCCCGCCCGGTATAATGCATGAATCGTGCCGCTAGCCAGTTCGCCGCCGCCCCGCACAATAACCAAATGTTTCATTGCCTATGCTCCTTATCCTTATTCTATACGAATATCACATTATATCTATTATACTATATATTTCTCGGCTTGTTTTACGATAATTTCTCTCAAAAATTAAAAATTATTATTCAAAAGCATTGCAATTATCTGATAAGTATGTTATTATGTAGTTGTAAAGAAGAGATAGGTATTCAAACCACCAGAAAAGTAATTCAGTCGTTTGAAATTTTGGCAGGTGGTATCTAGCCGAAACAGGCTCTCTTCAAAACCTTACATACTTGTTTTTGCGAAAGGATGTGAGTGTTTATTGAAGAAATCACTAAGCAGCGGTTCTGGCAAAACCTAGCTAGCAAGTGCATTGGTGAAGTACAAGAATATCCAACAGTCGAGAAAGAGACGTGATGATGGCTATGCCGCCAGACGTACTCAGAAGAAGTTGGAAGTTTGGAGCACATCGCTAGGTATTTACAGAAGACAACTGCTGCCCCGGGTAAATCTTTACAGATCTCTATGAGCATCGAAACCGTAGAAAACCTATTGTTATCGAATGAGAGATTACGTGCGCACAACGAATGAATGACTCTGTGTATTCAAAAGTGTTTAGCTAAGCATCCATATATTATGGAACACTGCGCCTGGATTTCTGCTCGAGAGGAAGTCCACGCCGACAAATGAATATGAGAAGGATAAGTTAATATCTATGAATATCCATAAATAAAGCCGGTACGCGATGCGTGCCGGCTTGCTTTATTGTCGCTAAACAATTAGTAAATTTTTCAGATTTATGTTAAAATAAAGGTATAGTTATAATTCTTTATGATAGGGGATGTTATTATGGAAAATCCTATGCTCGGTAAAGTACAAGACCTCAGCCGTGGGGCGTTTATGTCGGAAGCGGCCAGTTATTCCGGCATTGCCATGAAGGAAATTCTGATGGTGCTTTTGGTTGCCGGTTCAGCGCTGGCCACCATCGTCAGCGGCTATGCCACGATGGTCACTACGGGCGTTGCCTGTGTAGGCTGTCTGATTATGACCTTTATTGTCAGCTTCAAGCCGCAGACCGCCGGTTTTATCTCACCGCTTTTTGCCATCTTTGAAGGGGCCTCCATTGCCATGCTTTCCATGATTGCCGAGGCGTTCCTGCCCGGTGTCGTCATTCAGGCCGTTCTGCTCACCTTTACCATCGCCATTGCAGCTGCGCTGGTATTCAGCCAGGGCTGGATTACGGTAGATGGCAAGTTCATCAAGGGTGTTACCATTGCCTTAATGGGGCTGCTGCTGGCCTATCTGCTGCGCTTTGTGATGTCCTACTTCTTCAGCGTGGATTTCGGCTTTATGGAAGGTGGCCTGATTGGCATTGGCATCAACCTGCTGATTATCGGCATTGCTACAGCCTGCCTCTTTATCGACTACCATCAGATTCAGGAAGCTGTTGCGCAGGGGCTGCCCAAGGATTATGAATGGTACTGTGCCTTCTCCCTGCTGATTACGCTCGTCTGGCTCTATGTACGCTGCATTGACCTGCTGTTGACCATCAGCAATATGGGTGACGACTGATAAAATACGGTAACGCATACACAAAAGGAGCGGTATAACCTTTTCTTTCGCTTTGACAGGCTTGTCAAACGCTGCAGAAAAGGTTATACCGCTCCTTTAATTGTACCATATCAGCTGTCTTCGTAAGGACGCACCCGCAAGGTCAGTCCCCGGGCATCGCAGATGGCCTGACATTTAGCAATTTCCTCAGGTCCTTCCACTTTGTCCACAATGGTCAGTACCACATTAGGCACATACTTCTTGCTGTGTTCGGCAAAGTCGAGCATAGCTTCATAGGATTTCAGCCCGTATTTGGCTCTGGTCAGCTCGTAATAACGCTCTGCATTGGAGGCGTTGAGGCTGATGGAGATGGTATCGAGAACGCCCTGGAAATCCTCCGCAATCTCCCGTCCGTATTCCAGTTCGCCCAAGCCGTTGGTGTTGAGACGCGTGGGCATTTCCGGGTGCTTTTCCTTTACATAATGGAGAAGTTCCGTAAGCACAGCCAGCTGCATGGTCGGTTCGCCAAAGCCGCAAAAGACAACTTCTTTGATGTATTCCCAGGGAACATCATCCAGCGCGGCTTTGAGTTCTTCTACGGTGGGCCGCTTTTTCAACCACAGACTGGATTCTTCGGCCATCTTTTTCATATTGCGCAGGCAGAAGGTACAGGCGCAGTTACACTCGTTGGTGATGTTCACATAAAGATTCCGCTTGCCCTCTGGCTGCTCCTGCAGGCTTTCGGCAATAGGCAAGTATCTGCCCCCCTTATGGGTTGCATAGACTAACATTTATTTCAGCTCCCTAAGATATTCTTCAAATGGCATGCCATAGTTCCATGGCAAATCCAGTTTTTCCGCATATTGCAGGCATTTATTGATAAACTCGGCGGCTTTGACTGCCGCCTGTTCCAAGGTTTCGCCGTTGATGAGACTCCCGGCCACAATGGCGGCAAAGGCATCGCCTGTTCCCGAGCGGTCGCCGCCGATTTTTTCCACCGTCAGCACCTTGCCCCGTCCGGCTTCGTAGATGAAGTTGCGCAGGGAATCCTCTCCATGCAGCCCGGTGATGATTACCTGCGACGGACCTTGTGCAGACAATTCGCTGGCCATGTATTCCAAATCCGCATCGCTGACCAGTCCATCCTTCGGATAGGGAATATCCAGTAGAATACAGGCCTCGGTAAGATTTGGTGTCACCAAATCCGCATGGGCCAGCAGACGCCGCATTTCCGCACACATTTCCATGGTATAGGAACTATAGAGTTTGCCGTTATCCCCCATCACAGGGTCAACCATCACCCGTGTCGAAGGCTGCTTAAAGCGGCGGATAAAATCTTCCACAATGGCAATCTGCTGTACAGAGCCCAAGAAGCCTGTGCAAATACCATCAAAGGACAGCTGGTTTTTCTCCCAGCTGTCCATATAGGGCTTCATCCGCGCTGTATAGTCGTCCAGATAGTGGTGTTCAAAGCCTGTATGTACCGACAGTATCGCCGTAGGCATTGGGCAGGCCTGAATCTTCATGGCCGAAATCAGCGGCAATTCCACCGCCACGGAACAACGGCCAAAACCCGTTATATCGTTGATTAGGGCAATGCGTTTTTGACGTCTTAGCAAGGAATCTCCTCCCGGAATACTATTAGCGGTTATCCACCTTATCCATCGCGACCATATCATGCTCTGCAAAACGGCGCCATGCCAGTTCCTCGAACTTCGTGCCCGGCTGGCCGTAGTTGGCATAAGGGTCGATGGAAATACCGCCACGGGGCAGGAACTTGCCCCAGACCTCAATGTATTTAGGCTCCATCAGCTTGACGAGATCCTTCATGATGACATTCACCACATCCTCATGAAAATCACCATGATTGCGGAAACTCACCAAATAAAGCTTCAACGACTTGCTCTCCACCATCTTTTCATTCGGCACATAGCTGATATAGATAGTGGCGTAGTCCGGCTGCCCCGTAATCGGGCAAAGGGCCGTGAATTCCGGGCAGTTGAACTTTACCCAGTAATCATTTTCCGGATGTTTATTCTGGAAGGTTTCCAATATCTCAGGACAGTAATCATAATGGTACTTAACCTTCTTGTTCCCCAGTAATGAAATATCTTCCTGTTCCTTATCTCTTGACATAATGTTTCTTTCTCCAATCCAAATATTAACCCTGCAGGAATTTTTCTTCGAAATCCGTCACGCTTTCCGGATGTCCGAACAAATATCCCTGAATCGAATCCGCCTTGCATTCCTTGGTCAAAAGCTCATACTCGGCTTCTTCCTCCACGCCTTCAATGCAGCAGGAAATACCGATGCTATGGCAAAGGTCTACCACATACTGTACCAGACGGCGGTCAAAGTCATTTTCCAAAATCTTTTTCACAAACTCCCGGTCAATCTTTACGATATCGCAGGAGAGGTTCTTCAAGGAGGCCAGCGAGGAATACCCTGTACCAAAATCGTCCATGGCCACGGCTATGCCCAAATGACGGAAGGAATCAAACTGCTTGTTGATAAAGCTCCAGTCGGCCACGATTTTGCTTTCGGTCAGTTCCAGAACAATCGAATCCGGCGGCATATCGTAGCGCTCCAGACAATCCTCCACAAAGTTCTTAAAGGACAAATCCTTGATTTGCTCATAGCTCATATTGATGCTGACGCGGAAATCCGGCACAAAGCGCCGCCAACGCTTGCAAACTTTGATGGCTTCCTCGGCAATCCACTTCCCCACGGGAATGATGAGCTTGGTTTCCTCCAAAATGGGGATAAATTCCATGGGGGCTACCATACGGCCCTTGGGATTTTTCCAACGCAGCAGCGCCTCAGCTCCGATAAGCCGCTGGTCTAATGCGCTCACCTGCGGCTGGAAGAACAGACTGAAGCCTACGCAGCCATTTTCCACACTCTCCCAAATGCTGTCACGCATGGAAATGGAACGTACCCAGCGGTTGTACTGCTCCTTACTGAAAATGGTATTGCGGTTTTTACCTTCCCGCTTGGCAATGTCCATAGCTGCTTCTGCGTGTTTATGCAGTACCAGATAATCCTTTCCGGCCTCCGGATAAAATACGGTACCACAGGAGGCTGTACAGAAATACTGATGGCCGTCAATATCCTGTGGGCGGGACAATGCACTTTGCACACTGGCAAAAATCTCCGCGACATCCTCCGTTTTGGCATTCGGATAAATCAGGGCATACTCATCCCCATCCAGCTTGAACAGCGTAAGTTCCGGAGGAATGACATTGCCTATCACATCAGCCACCCGTTTCAGGACTATGTCGCCGGTCATGCGATTGTAGGTTTCATTGACAATCTTGAAGTTATCCAGTCCGAAAACCATAATGGCTCCACCTTCCCCGGTGGCCCGATACCGGGCCAGGGCCATTTTTACAGCGTGTTCGAACTGATATTTATTTAAGAGTCCTGTCACTTCGTCTGCCTGATTGCGCTGGGCCATACGGGACATCGTGCCCACAAACATATAGGGATTACCATCCCGGTCAAGCCCTACCCTGCCGCGGCAGCAAATCCATACATACTCACCTTTGCGGTTCTTAACCCGATACTCCAGACTGTGCTCACAGGGCACTTGCGAGGCCAAAACCTTGCTGATGGAGGACTGGTACTCTCCTCGTTCCTCAGGGTGTACCAGCGGTACCCAGTACTGGTCAAAATCATGCATGATTTCACCGGGCAAATCAAAATCATTGACCAGATTCGGCGAAACCATCACCAGGTTTTCCTGTAAATCGGTAAAAAATAAATAGTCTTTAGCCGTCTTGCCCAGCAAATCAAAATAGAACCGGAAACGGCGCAGACAAGGGCTTAAGGGAATACGATTATTTTTTCTCATAATTATCATCCTATATTGCCGATTTTTCTCATTTGGGCAACATACCCACCTATCAATATTGTATACCTAAACATAGGCAATAAGCAAGTGAAAACAAGAAAAAGAGCGGACAAAAGCCCCCGCCATTGGCGGGGGCCGTCTTATTGCCTATGCAATTAATGGTTGAAGATATTCTTCAAAGCCTGCTTATTCACATCGCGGTTAAGCTGTGCGAGATAAGTCGTGAGCTTGATGTTTTTCGGGCAAGCCTGTACGCAGTTCTGGCTGTTGCCGCAGCTGGTGATGCCGCCTTTTTCCATCAGGGCATTCAGGCGCTTCGGAGCGTCGAATTTTCCCAGCGGATGCAGGTTGAAGAGATATGCCTGAACCGTCGGGGACGGGCCGATGAAGTCGGACTGCGGGCCAACGTTCGGGCATGCTTCCATGCAGCAGCCGCAGGTCATGCAGTGCGAAATCTCATAAGCCGTCTCGGCCGTGTACGGGTTCTGAATCGGCGCATCCTTAACATCCCAGGAGCCGTCAACTTCAACCCAGCCCTGAATGCGTTTGAGGCTTTCAAACATAACCGAGCGGTCGATTAAGAGGTCACGGATAACCGGGAACGTACGAGCCGGCTGCAGGCGGATGGGCTGTTCCAGGTTGTCAACCAGGGAGCAGCAAGCCTGACGGGCTTTACCGTTAATCACCATCATGCAGGCACCGCAAACTTTTTCAAGGCAGTTGCATTCCCAAACAACAGGAGCAACTTTCTTGCCGTCAACGGTGACGGGGTTCTTCTGAATTTCCATCAGGGCGGCAACAACGTTCAGGCCCGGACGGTAATCTACATCGAATTCTTGCGTATAGGGGGCCGAATCAGGGCCATCCTGACGCTCTTTTTTCTGTTCTGCCATTTTGTTTGTCCTCCCTCTTACTCTTTCTTAGCTACAGCGTAGTTACGCAGACGCGGCTTAATGAGAGAGTGTTCAAATTCGCGATAGGTAACTTCCGGTTCACTGTTGGCAGCGTCAAAGGATACTACCGTGGTACGCATGAATTTCTCATCATCACGGCCAAAGAACAGCAGATCATCGTTGCCATCATCGGTCATCGCGCGGCCGGTTTCGGCATCGAAATGGTACTTGCCATTTTTCTCATCAAAAGCCTTCTGCTTAGCTGCATCCCAGCTGTCGTAGTCGGATTTGAGGACAATCTTAGCATGAGCGCCGCGGCTTTCGTCACGCTGCAGAGCGGACTTCGTGATGGCCATAGCGTAGATAATCATGTTGCGGAGCTGACGAACGAACATTGCTTCCTGGTTAGCCCAGTTGCCATGGTCCGTAACACCGATGTTATCCCAACGTTTCAGGAGGGCATGGAGTTCTTTCATGCACTGTTTGAGGCCGTTGTTATCGCGTTCGATGGATACGTATTTGTACATGATGTCACCGAGTTCATGGTGCATCTGATGTGCATTTTCCGCACCGTTCATGTTGCGAATCTTATCGAATTCTTCTACGCACTCTTTGCGGGCTGCTTCCAGTTCTTCGCTGGTAAGCGCGTCACCGAGCTTGCCGCTGCGGGCAAGACGCAGAGCTTCCGGACCGGAGATGGTGCCGGAGTACGTTGCAGACAGCAGGGAGTTTGCACCCAGACGGTTTGCACCATGGTACTGGTAATCGCATTCGCCGGAAGCCATCAGCCCCGGAATGTTGGTGTGATGTTCTCTGTCTACCCAGATACCACCCATGGAATAATGGATGGACGGGAAGATTTCCATCGGCACTTTACGCGGGTCCTGACCTACGAAATCATCGTACATTTCGAGGATGCCACCCAGTTTGTGTTCCAGATAATCAGCCGGAATATGGGACAGATCCAGATATACGCGGTTCGGGTTGGTCATGCCGAGGCCCATGTGCACAACAACCTTGTAGATTGCGCGGGATGCAACGTCACGCGGTACGAGGTTGCCGTATGCCGGATACATATCTTCGAGGAAGTACCAGCGTTCTTTTTCGCCCGTCTGGGGGTTCTTGCGATATACCCAGACACGGCCGCCTTCACCACGGCAGGCTTCGGACATCAGACGGTTCTTGTCGGAACCCGGAATAGCCGTCGGATGAATCTGCAGGAATTCGGGGTTGCCGATTTCTGCGCCCTGCTGGTAAACAGCGGATACAGCGGAACCATTGCAGATGGTGGATGCCGTGCAGCGGCCATATACCTGGCCAGGGCCACCAGTAGCAAGGATTACGACATCAGCGGGGAATGCCTGAATTTCGTTGGAGTTCATGTTCTGCGCAACGATACCGCGGCAAACACCGTCTTTGTTCTTGATGATCTTGATGAATTCCCAGAATTCATATTTCTTTACGCCGCCCTTAACTTCCCAACGGCGAACCTGCTCGTCGAGAGCGTAGAGGAGCTGCTGGCCCGTCGTGGAACCAGCAAATACCGTACGTTTGTTCTTCTGACCGCCGAAGTTGCGGAGGTCAAGCACACCTTCCGGCGTACGCGTGAAGGGCACGCCCATGCGGTCGAACATATGTACGAGCTTCGGAGCTGCTTCAACCATGCCTTTAACAGCCAGCTGGTCAGCCAGGAAGTCACCGCCGTATACGGTATCATCGAAATGTTCATAGATGGAGTCATGCTCACCCTTGGTGTCCATGCAGGCGTTCATGCCGCCCTGTGCGCACAGGGAATGGGAACGTTTTACCGGGCAGTAAGAGAACAGGTCAACCTTACCACCGTCTTCGCAGATTTTCAGCGTAGCCATGAGGCCGGAAAGGCCGCCGCCTACGACAATAATCTTTTTTTCAGGTTTATTAGCCATTGAAATTCTCCTTTACTTTGCCATACACAAGGCAATTACATCACAAAGTAGCTGCCCATAAATGCCAGCGTCACCAGGCACAGCACAGCACAAAGGCCCATGCTCATGAGGCTGATTACGTTCTGGATGCGGGGACCTTTCGCAATACCCCAGGTCATGCAGAAGGTGGTGATACCATTGCAGAAATGGAAGATGGCAGCGAACATGCCAAGGATGTAGAGCAGGGCATATACGGGATTTGCCACGAAATAGCTCTGCAGGAGTTCATAGGAAATCGGCGTACCAGCGATACCTTTCGTGAAGATACGCAGATAGAAGATGTGCCATACGAGGAACACAACGAGGAACCATGCCGTCCAGCGCTGCAGAGCAAACTGCCAGTTGCGGACATAGCCATAGCGGCCCGGGTTGTTCTTAGCCTGCAGGCAGATGTAGATGCCATAGATGGCATGGAAGAGAAGCGGTGCAGCGATTGCACCAATTTCCAGACCGAGGAAAATCGGTTTGGGGATGAGCTCCATCATTGCGAGGGCTCCGTTAAGTGCAGGAGCGCCGCCCAGGGCCATGGAGTTGGTGAAGATATGCTCAAAGAGCACCATACCAAGCGCCAAGAGGCCTACTAATGAATGCAGACGACGCACGTAAAAAGTTGTGTGAAACATTCTATACCTCCTAAAATAATTCCTGGAATAGCGGGCAGAATCTCGTGCCCGCCTTGTTCCACCATACTTTAATTATCAGTAGCCTTTCAGCGTACGATACTTAGCCTGATTCGTTTCGTAAAGGTTGTTGCCCTCACAGTCAATAACAACGATAGCCGGGAAATCCTCTACCGTAAGACGAGCCACAGCCTCAGGGCCCAGTTCCGGGTAAGCCAGAACTTCATATTTCTTGACGGATTTAGCAATCAGCGCTGCTGCACCGCCAACGGCTGCAAAATAAGTTACGCCGTTCTTCTTCATGGACTCGACCACTTCTTTGGAGCGGGAGCCTTTACCAATCATGCCCTTGATGCCCTGTTCGAGCATGGTCGGCGTATAAGCATCCATACGGCCGGAAGTCGTCGGGCCGCAGGAGCCGATGGGGTCACCCGGTTTTGCCGGCGTCGGGCCGAGGTAATAAACCATCTGATTCTGCCAGTCAACCGGCAGTTTTTCGCCACGGGCAAGGGCTTCCGTCATTGCCTTGTGGGCAGCGTCACGGGCTGCGATGATTTCGCCCGAGATCAGTACCGCATCGCCTGCTTTAAGTTTGCGGCTCATTTCTTCCGTAAACGGAGTCTGAATCCGAATCTGTTCAGCCATTTATATTTCCTCCCGTCTTCCATCAAAGTACACGCTGTTTATGACGCATAGCGTGGCAGCAAATCGTTACCGCTACCGGCAGGCCTGCAATATGCGTGGGGCCCCATTCTACGTTTACAGCCAGTGCTGAGGTATTGCCGCCCAACTGGGGGCCAATGCCCGTCTGATTGATGAGTTCGAGGAGTTCGCCTTCCAGTTTGGCGTATTCCGGCATCGGATTGCGCTCGTCAACAGAACGCGTGAGCGCCAGTTTGGAAAGGAGGGCTGCTCTGTCCATGGTACCGCCGATACCAACACCGACAACCATCGGCGGGCACGGATTCATGCTGGCATGGAGAATGATGTCCATAACGGCTTTCTTGACGCCTTCTACGCCATCAGCCGGTACCAGCATCTTAACGCCAGACTTGTTCTCGGAACCAAAGCCCTTCGGTGCCACGGTGATTTTGAGTTTGTCACCAGCGACAATCTTCGTGTAGATGACACCCGGTGTGTTGTCCTTGGTGTTCACACGGTTAAAGAGCGGTTCGCCGACCACGGATTTACGCAGATAGCCTTCGGTGTAACCTTTGGAAATACCTGCATTTACCGCGTCTTCCAAGAGGCCGCCCGTAATGTGCAGGTCCTGACCGACTTCCAGGAATACGATGGTCATGCCCGTATCCTGGCAGTAAGGACGGTCTTCAGCCTTGGCGATTTTCCGTTTCTCTTGCCTTCTTCATGGCGTTATACACGTCATCCGGAAGGTAATAGGCCGCTTCTTTGCACATCTGTGCCACGGTTTCCGTGATTTGTTTTGCGTCAATTTCTCGCAAAGTAATCCCTCCCATAAATACACTTTATCACACATCAGCAGGCCCATAATAACACATTTCCTATTGATTTTCAAGTTTGCGGAAAATGTGCTGGGACCGCATAAATAGTGAATCGAATTCACTTTTATGGATTCTAGCTGCCACTAAGAGTGACTTCTATCACATCAATATTTATATTAGATATTCGTAAAAAAAATCCTGCTAAAAGCAGGACTTTTTTGGAAAAAAATATTAAACTTTTCTATTTGATAATGATTATAAAATTTAATTTATTCATATTCTTATCCGTTTTACAACGGGAGATTTATCCGTCTGCAAATCCATCACCATGAACGAACCATTGGCCGCATCACGTGGGCGGGCAATACTGCCGGGATTCACGATAAGCACACCGCCTATATTCTCCTCTACAGCCACATGCGTATGGCCATAGACCGCAATATCTGCACCAACATCCAATGCCGCCTGCTGCAAATTCTTTAAGCCAAAATTCACACCAAACAAGTGCCCATGCGTAAGCAAAATCGTATGCCCGGCAATATCAACGGTTTCGTAGTCGGGCAAACGCCCGCCCGGCCAGTCGTTATTACCGGCCACGCGGATTACTTCCTTATCCGTTACCATGGCCAGATAATCAGCATCCATGGCAATATCGCCGGCAAAAAGCCACAGTTCTGCCTGCTCCGCATCCTTATGCGATAGCATCAAATCCAGATGTGAATAGCTGCCATGGCTGTCACTGACAATACCTATCTTCATGCCAAGTGCTCCTCTAATTTCTGGGTCAGCTTGCGCAGCGCACGTCCCCGATGGCTGATACGTGTCTTCTCCTCCAGCGTCAGTTCAGCCATCGTACGCCCTGCATATTCATTGGTATAGAAATACGGGTCATAGCCAAAGCCATTCTTGCCGCGGGGAATCTTTTTGACCACACCATCGCAGCGGCCATCTGAAGTCAGGAGTGTGCCATCCGTATCGACAAAACACAGGCTGCAGCGATAATTTGCCGGCGATTCTTCCACATCCGCAATGCAGAGTTCTTCGAGCATTTTCTGATTGTTTGCCCAGTCTTCCGCATTATAACCGGCATAGCGGGAGGAATACACACCGGGACGACCACCCAACACCGCCACTTCCAGCCCGGAATCATCTGCCAGGCAGGCACAGCCTGTTTTTTCCATATAAAATTTAGCCTTTATGGCAGCATTTTCAGCAAATGTTTCTCCATCTTCAATGGCGTTAGGCAGCTGACCGAAGTCCGAAAGCGCCACAACTTCCACAGGCAGATGCGCAAAAGCATCCTTCATTTCCCTGACTTTGCCTGCATTTTTCGTGGCAATAACAATTTTTTTCATGTAAAACTCCCCTAAAATAATTACCCCTCGCGGCCCACCAGCCATACCAGCTGACCGCCCAATATATCCTTCTCGTAGGAAATGAGCTCGCGGCAGCCCTTCTCCCCTAAAGCCAGCAGACTGGTCAGTTCCTGATGGTCAAAGGGGCGGCCTTCGCCCGTGCCCTGAACTTCCACGAACTTGCCAAAACCCGTCATCACGACATTCATATCCACCATAGCCGTGGAATCTTCCTCATAGCAGAGGTCAAGGATTGGTTCATTATCCTTGTTTATCCCCACACTGATAGCAGCAAGAAAATCCTTCACGGGAAAGATATTTCCCTTCTGATAGAAGGTCGAACACGCCTCCACCAGTGCCACAAACGCACCGGTGATAGAAGCCGTCCGCGTACCGCCGTCAGCCTGAATCACATCGCAGTCAATCATAATGGTGCGTTCGCCTAAAGCCTTGGTATCCACCACAGAGCGCAGCGAGCGGCCAATCAGCCGTTCGATTTCCTGGGTGCGGCCGGACTGTTTGCCCTTGACTGCTTCCCGCTGGGTGCGTGTACCGGTGGCACTTGGCAGCAGCGAATACTCTGCGGTAATCCAGCCTTCGCCTGTGCCCTTCAAAAAGAAAGGTACACGTTCTTCCACCGTCGCGGCGCAAATGACCTTAGTATTGCCCATCTCTATGAGCACCGACCCCGCAGGGTATTTTTGAAACTTGCGGTGAATTTTGCAGGGGCGCAGCTCGTCGGCAGCGCGATGCCTGAAACGCTCCATATCATCACTCCTAAAAAAGAGCCGTGAACTAGCACAGCTCTCCTTACAATCACTTATTTGCTTTCCTGATACTGCTTATAATTCTTGATAATGCAGATTGGCGTCTTCTGCGAAGCGTTGCCGAACGGATTATCAATGAGCAGGTTGCGGGCAATCTCGCCGTCTACGCCATCGGTAATGCCAACCACGCGGCTGCGCTTGAGGTCATTAACGTCAGCAATCATCGCACCGAAGCAGCCCAGGCGCTCTTTAATGCGTTTTACGACCTCGTACGGTTCGCCCGGTCCATAAACGATGCATTTATCAAACGGAGGCATCGTGCCCGTAACGTCATCAATCATGGCCGTTTCCTTGCCGCCCCAAACGTAGAACATACCGGACTTGCCAAAGATTTTGGCAATGAAGCCGGCGAACAGAGCAAAGGCTACCCGCCATTTGCCTTCCACGTCCATCAGGGACTGCATGCCATGCGGCGAAGCCAAGGAACCATAATCCGGGATAAAGCGGCAGCAGAATTTCGCCAGGTCAGAGATTTCGAGGTCTTCCGGACGTACGAAACGTCCCTGCGTGATGGCTACTACGGATTCAGCGCAGCAGAGCAGGTCATTTTCCCCGATTTTATCTTTCGTGTAATGCTCGATGGCATCCACAATATCGTCTTTTTCCGTCAGGATGCGCGTGGGCACCGGGATAAGTTTCATTTCTTCAGCCATATCTATGCCCTCCTTAATCCTTTACCAGCTGAACGCCAGCGAGTTTGGCGATTTCATCAGCCGTGATTTCAATACGCAGTTTCTTGTAATGCTGAACCGTACGGCCCGTTTCCTGCCAAATGAAGTCCACCGGCAGGTCAACCATATGGGACAGTGCTTCTTCAAGGCTCATGCCCTTGCGCGGCGTGAGCTTAATCTTGGCAAAGATGTTCAGGCTGTCTTCGCCGCCCTTGTAACCCTTCTTCTGAATGATTACGGCCTCGAAGTAATCGTCCTCGCGCACTTCGCCTTCGCGTTCAGCCTTGGGACGCACTTCAATGCCGTCGTACTGCTCATAGGGCAGCTGGCTGCGGCAGATGGCATCCATAATGGTAGCACACTGCTTGCCCTCATTATAGAAACGCAGTTTCTTGGAGAGCACGAGGCTGTTCTCGTCCTTGGACTCCAGTTCCACCGGGCTGCTTGTATCTACCCGGATATCCTCAATTCCCAGATAGGCCAAGAATAATTTCGTCAGGCAAATGACAATCAGGATAACTAATAACACTAAGGTTAAACAATCCACTATAATTCCTCCCTAAAATTCCCTGATTATTTTTCTTTATTTTGCGCCTCTGCCGCTGCTTTTTCCTGTTCCATAGCAGCCTGCAAACGCGTAAGATACTTTTCCGGCAGGCGGGTGATATGGCCCGTCTCTTTGTTCGTATAGACGTTTTGCGATTTTCCCGTAACGAGCAGTTCCCCGGTATCCTTGCGCAAAATGCGATACTTAAAGCACATCTTCACCTTCGTCAGCGCCGTTGCCGTGGTTTCGATAATCAAATCATCATCAAATTTCCCCGGCGAAACATACTTGGCACTGATATCCGTAATGGGGAACACATAGCCATCGTCCATCATTTCCGTAAGGGTGATGCCGATGGAGCGCAAATAAGCTACCCGCCCGATTTCAAACCAGCGGATATAATTGGCATGGTGTACCACTGCCATAGCGTCCGTGTCGTAGAAGTTTACATGATGTTCAATATTTACTGGCATAAAAACCCTCCTTAACACTTTACGCACATTGTATAGACTAGAACAAAAGCCCGGTAAAGTCAAGTTAAATCCGGTACATCTTTTCCAGCCGCGCAAGGCATTTTTGCAGTCGTTCCAATTCCATCGGGTCAGTCACCTGACGGCCGGAATAAAAATACGTTATCGACTGCGCATTATGCTCCAACTGATTGCGTTCTTTGAGGCGGCGGATAAGTTCCCGCACCGTGCCCTCATTGCCGTCCACGAACTGCACATTCTCCGGCAAAATCTTCCGCAGAGTATCCTTGAAATAATTAAAATGCGTACAGCCCAGCACCAATGAAGAATACTTCGACAAGTCAAATGGCTCAAGCTGCTCCTGCAGATAATCCGTCACGGCCTGCGAGTTAAACTCCATGCGCTCAGCAAAGGTCACCAACTCCGGCAAGGCCAGGCGGTCCACCAGATGGTCCTTATCCACCTTTTCAATCAAAAGTTCCATCTTGCGGCCTTTGACCGTAATCGGCGTCGCCGTCACCAGCACGCGTTTCGTGCCGTCCATGTCCAGCGCTTTCTTGGCCGCCGGCTCCATGCCGATAATGGGCAAATCATAACGGCGGCGCATCTCCGCCACCGCCACCGAGGTTGCCGTATTGCAGGCCACCACAATCGCCTTCACATCCTGCTTGAGCAGGAAATCAAAGGCATCCCCCACAAATTTTTGCACCTGCGTGGTGCTTTTCGTGCCATAAGGAACATTATCCTCATCGGCATAGAATATAAACTCCTCATGGGGCAGAACCTTCATGGCATGATGCAGAACCGAAAGTCCCCCCATACCGGAATCAAAAAAGGCAATTTTCAACGCCCTCAACTCCTGCACTTGCAAATTCTTACTTTAATATTTAGCAACGTATGATAGTATAGCGCAATCCCCGCCATTTGACAAGTTTACGGATAACCTGCTATAATGTTACTGTTAATTACGGAGAGGTACTCAAGTGGTTGAAGAGTCCGGTCTTGAAAACCGGTAGGCCCCTCGGGGTGCGTGGGTTCGAATCCCACCCTCTCCGCCATATGGAGTGGTACTCAAGAGGCTGAAGAGGACGGTTTGCTAAATCGTTAGGCCGGGTAACTGGTGCGAGGGTTCGAATCCCTCCCACTCCGCCACTTTGCATTTACAGAGCCGCAAATCCTGCGGCTCTTTTTTTGTCCCACACAAACACTAAGCCCGCGGGGCTGGTGATGTTTTTCCGCAGCTTTTGACAAGCCTGTCTATGGCGAAGGAAAAATATTACCAGTCTTGCGGGCGTCTTAGCATATCGATGTAAACACAGCAAAAAAGCCCCGCAAACTGCGGAGCTCTGAATCTCAATGGAGCTGATTATAGGATTCGAACCTACGACCTGCTCATTACGAATGAGCTGCTCTACCAACTGAGCTAAATCAGCAATATTTATGGAGCTGATTATAGGATTCGAACCTACGACCTGCTCATTACGAATGAGCTGCTCTACCAACTGAGCTAAATCAGCAACATCTGCCACTCTCGTGACTGACAGACTATATTATAGACGAGAGTGGCCCTCCTTGTCAATAGCTTTTTTAAAATCTTTTCAGACCAAACCAGCCATCCTGTTCATTCCAGAATACCTGTGCACGCCAGTCCATTTTGCCATAGCCATTGTAACTGGTAATCACAAGCTGCTGATTTTCAATCGTGGCCTTGAGGTCATGCCAACGGTCGGTACGGAATCCCAGGTTGGCAAAGCTGTTCCAGGACACATAAGTCGTCCAGGCCCCGCCAATGTGGTTGCCCACCAGCCAATAACCGCAGCTCTTGCCCTCACGGGTAGCGGAAATTTCAAACAAGCGCATGGTCGGGTCAGTAGTTTCAATGGCTCTTACGCTGTAATCCACACCGCTGTAAATGCCATCAAAACTGTTAAACGACAGGAAGTCCTTCGTGCCGTCTGCACTCATCAAGCGCAGAATCTTCCCATCGGAAACAAATTTTACCTTGTCTCCTTTTTCATCACTGGCAGTAACCGTCTTGCTTCCAACGGTCATAGCCTGACTGACTCCTGTAATATTCATCGCGCTGGCAGAAACTCCAGTTCCCGTCACTACTGCAGCCAACAATGCACATGCAAAAAATTTTGCCCAACGATTCATAAAAGAAACACCCCTTCTAAATTTAACTCTTTGTTATTATTCCACAATAAATCCCATAATCCTCCTATGTGCAGGAGCAAAATTAGGAACAACAGATAAAAAAGAAACTGACCGCTGACCGGCCAGTTTCGTCTTATTTTCACCGCTCATGCAGCAGATACTCACTATCTTCATCGATAATCTGCAGCATGATATCCGCAAACTGCGGGTCAAACTGCGTACCGCGTCCCTTGGCAATTTCACCACGCACTACATCCTGTGGCAGTACATCACGATAACTGCGGCGTGATGTCATGGCATCATAGGCATCAGCCACGGCAATAACCCGGGCATACACAGGAATCTGACTGCCGGCAAACCCATCCGGATACCCCTTGCCATCATAACGCTCATGATGGGAACGAGCGCCCACAGCCAGTTCGGGGAACTCGGCAATTAATTCCAAAATCTCCGAGCCAATCACCGTATGCTGCTTTATCTGACCATACTCAACATCCGTCAAACGGGTAGTCTTATTGATAATCGCCTCTGGAACACCGATTTTGCCGATGTCATGCAACAATCCCATAAAATAAATTTTGCGCTGCTCATCCTCAAGCCAGCCTAATTTTTCTGCTATCTGCCGGGCATACGCTGCCACCCGCTGTGAGTGACCACGCGTATAGGCATCCTTCGCATCGATGGTCTTTGCTAAAGTCATCACGGTTTCTTCAAAGAGCCGCTCACTGGCCGCCAGACGCTCCTCTGCCAGCTGCGTCTGCCGATGAACTTCCTGCTTTAAATTGCGGTGCAGGTATTCCATCTCCAATACCTGCTCCACCTTTTTGACTACAATAATCGGAATAAACGGCTTGCGAATAATATCCGTACCACCTGCCATAGCCACAGCGGCTTCCGCCTTCTGCGTCTGGTCACTAGTCAGCATGATAATCGGCAAATCTTTGAACTTCGGCTGCCTGCGCAAAGTGCGCATAAGCTCAAAACCATCCATATCGGGAAGCTTTACCGCCAACAGCAGCAAATCAATATCGTTTTTTTTCGCATAATCCAGTGCTTCAGCACCGGTTTGAACCCCGTTAAACTGCACACGAGGTTCAAGTATCTGTTGCAGCCGCATCCGGTCGCCGTCACGGCCGTCCACCACCAGCACTGCAGTCTGCATCATCTGGTATATTTGCATACACTCATTCGTCCTTGTATACCTAAAAAAACTCTGCTATATATTTTGCCTTGTTTTTCCGAAAAAATCAAGCGTCTGCAAATAAATTTCCTACCAATTTGCCGCTTCTTTTTGAAGAATGCCTATGAGCACATCCGAAACGACTTTTTCCCAGTCTGTTTCCTTGGTTTTCTGATGCGGTGTCCGCCTGCGCGGCTCTGGATTTCCTCTCTGCAGGTGACGTTTTGCCCGCAACACAGCCTCCTCAATTTCCTCGTCCTGATGCCCGCAGGCATCCCATGCCACCTGCAGTTCCCGATAAGCCCGTTCCCACTGTTCTCTATCCGAATAAATCAGTCCCTGATAGTAATGGGTGCGCCAAACGGGATAGATTTTGTCATTATGCGGCGTTGTTTCTGCCGCAGCAAAGTCCGTCAGGGCCTCATTGTCCATATTGCGTTCATAATAGGCACGCCCCCGCAGATAATATGCATAAGCTAATGGGCTATCCGTTACCTTGCGATCGTTTATGACCTTGTTCAGTTCAAAGATGGCCCGCCGCTGTTCTCCCTGCTGAATAAAGCGCGCACAACGGTCAAAGACATCCTGCAGCGAGTACTGGGATTCGAGTTCCGTGCCAATTTTTTCCTTTTCCTGCCCCTTAGCCTGCTTGTACTTTTCCAAAAGCTCCTGATTCTGCTTTTTCAGGGCGTCACGTTCCTGTTGCAATTTTTCCAGCTTATTGCGGTTTTCCAGCAAATTTTTCAGGTCAATATTATCCGTATCCACTTCACAGGTCAGGGTTACGCTGTACTTCCAGACCCCGTCTTTTAATTCCGGCTCGGCTTTTTCCTGCAGGACCTTCAGCACAGCACCAGAAATAACCTTCACTTCATCGGCACTCAGCTCCATATTCTGCGTGCGGGAATAGCTCTCCACATATACCCCCGCTTTTTCTGTAGCCGCCCGCATCGCTTCCTGCCGCGCAGCATCTTTCGCAATTTTGGGCGAATCGTTTTCCCCCATCACATATACGCCGCTGGCCGTTATCATCTGCGGGGCTGCTGAGCACACATTGATCCAAAAAAACGAAAGCACCAGCCCCAATCCCCATATTATTCTCCACATGGCCTTCACACTCCCCGATGATTGTTTTCTATTATTTATATCGTATATTATACTACTTATTTTAAGCAATATTCTTGACAAAGTCATTAAATTTCGATTAAAAATCCTATACAATACGACAAAAAGGCGCTCACGCGCCTTTTCATCAGTAGCTATAAGTCGGTATCGGCTTTTTGGTCAATGTATTGGTAATCCAGGCAAAATGCAGCTGTAAATACCGGCCTACCTGTTCCCCAATATATTTCTTCCCATAGTAATCCGGATGCAGGCCATCGGTCGTATAATTCGAGCGCAGATTGCCCAGGCTGTCCGTCAGCGCCGTCGCTACATCCACATGATACTGCTGGCGTTTTATCCAATCGTTGACATACTGCTGATGTACCTGCCAGTCATAGGGGGGCTGTTCAATATGTGCCCGGCTGACCATCAGTGTGGGATTGATGGGCGTCGGTGTCAAAAATACGACAATTATGCCATAAGCATCGCATTTTTCCTTGATGGCCTGCAAATTCGCTACCGTCTGGGAACCAAAAACACCAGCACGATAGTCATTTACTCCGCCCATCACCACCAACACGCGCGGCGAAACCGGCAGTACATCGCGTTCAAAGCGTTCGAGCATCGCTTCTGTGGTATTGCCGCTAACCCCCAGGTTCTTTACCGGTACCTGACTATACGACTCCCAATCGTAGAGCAGATACCCCGGCGATACGGACATAGCACCGCCGCCATGCGTGATGCTGTCCCCGAGCGCGGCAATCGGTGCTTTCCCGCTTTCCACGGTGAAATAGCTTTTTTCTGACCAACCGCTAAGCGGACCGCCATCAGCAGCTAACGAGCGCACCTGCCAGTAATATTTTCCCGGCAGGGTGTAGCCGCCATCCTCATAAACGTCGTATTCGCCCCCCTGCAGGGTGCGGATGAGTTTATCCCCCTGGTCCGTTACCTGATAGACCTTTACTTCATGCTGTTTGGCCTTGCCGTAAGGAATCCAGGAAAAAACCGGATAGAGCGGCATATAATCCATGCGTTCAAACTGGGTGGTCGGACGAGGCGCTGTCACATTCACCGTCCCGCCCTCGGTAATGGGTTTCGGCTTGGAAAAATGACGATTACCCACGGGATTTCCGTTATAGTCCAGCGGGCAGACCTTCCAATAAAAACCGGCAGCCTCAGCGCCGAAAGAACTCAAATCCACCGTTACCCCATTGGTATATACCTGATTGTAGGTCAAGACAATATTGGCTGCTGTATCCTCAGCAGACTTCAGGATAACAACCTGATAGCGCACAGCGCTGGGAATTTCCTTCCAGACCAATTGAACATTTTTTATCGGCATAGCTTCCTGACCTTTGCTTTCAGATGGCACAGGCTGCGTTTGTACCGCCGTCTGACCAAATTTTATCCGCACAGCCCCGCTGCCATCAGCAGCCTGCACACTGCCCATATGGATTGTCACTGCGGTCATCAAAGCCATTACGCCAGCCAGCAGGCGTGTTTTCTTCACTGTCACCAAATAACCCCCTCGGTCAAATGCGCATCATATTGATGGCATAATTTTCCGGATGCATTCCCGGTGTGGCATTTACTTTTATATCCATGGCAAATTCAGCCGCCAGATTCATCAAAAGCTGATTGTGCCGGAGTTCCTCGGCCACCGTCTCATGAACCTCGATTTCATAGCCGTCTTCGGCATGGGATTTATGCTCCATGCGGCGGATATCAGCGGCGATGCGGATGCTCACCGTTTCCGGCGACTCCACCCGCCCGCGTCCGTGGCAGATGGGACATTCACTATAGATGATGCTGTCTAAATTCTGCCGGGATTTTTTGCGCGTGATTTCCACGAGCCCCAGACTGGTAATATCCACGATATTGGTCTTTGTGGGGTCATGTTTTGCCAGCTCCCGCAGATGTTCCAGCAGTTGTTCCTTTTGCTCGTCCTTTTCCATGTCGATGAAATCCACGATGATGATGCCGCCAATATCCCGCAGGCGCAGCTGCCGCATGATTTCCTCAGCTGCCTCCTGATTGGCAGCATAGACCGTTTCGCCCAAATTGGTTGTGCCCGTATACTTGCCCGTGTTCACATCAATTACGGTCAACGCCTCGGTCTTATCGATAACCAAAAAGCCGCCGGATTTCAATTCTACGATTCGACCGCCCAGATTATCCAGTTCTTCTTCGATACCATAATGTTTAAAGAGCGGTTCCCGGCTGTCGTAATAACGGATTTTTTCCGTGAGTTCAGGCGACAGCAGCTGCACAAACTCCTGCACCCGCTGACAAACCGCCCGATTGTCAATCAGCATGGAATCCACATCACGGGTTAAGTTGTCCCGCACCGTGCGGATAATCAAATCCGCATCGCGGTACAGGAGGTTAGCCCCCTTGCTTTTCATCTTAAAACGCGCCATCAACGAGTGCCAGAGCTTAGCGAGATATTCCACATCTTCCCGCAGGGCTTCTTCGGAAACACCTGCCGCCACCGTGCGGATAATCAGGCCCATACCCTCCGGACAGATTTTCGCGGCGATTTCATGGAGGCGGTTTCGCTCCGCCTCATCCTCAATCCGCCGGGACATACCGATATAAGCTGCTGTCGGCAAAAGCACCACATTGCGCCCTGGCAGGGTGATATGGGTCGTAGCCCGCGGCCCTTTCGAACCTGTGGCATCCTTGATTATCTGCACCGGCAGCTGCTGACCGATATGAATCTTCTGCGGCTTGGGCAGCGTCTGCTTAACATCTGCGGGCAAGCCATCGCCAATATACATAAAGGCATTCTTACCCGTGCCAATATCCACAAACGCCGCCTGCATCCCCGGCAGGACATTCTGCACCTGCCCCTTGTAGATATTACCTACAAGATGCGAATGCGTAGCACGCTCCACCTCGATAGAAGACAACTTTCCATCTTCAAGAATCGCCAATTTGGTTTCTTCAGGCACCACAGTTACTAAAATAGATTTCATCCATTCACCTCCCCCATTTTTATAATATCGAAAAGATAACGCTATATCGTTGCCCAGCGCTCAAGGACGAGCGCAGGTGGCCGTAAATCCCCGGACGGGATTTCAGGCCACGTTTTCGCCTGTGCCCGAATGGGTATTTGGGTACTTTTCTTTGCGCCAAAGAAAAGTACCGCGCACTAACTATACAAGTTCCACGAGCCTTTTCCCATTCGAGAGCATAGCCGTCCGGCAAATCTTAGCCTCCGCCGCCTTTGCCGGCAAGCCGAACTGCTCAATGAGCGCCCCGATTACCTCAATCGGCTTCACGCTGCCGCTGTCCGTAATCGCAATATCGATATCCAGAACCAACATATCGCCTTCGACAGAAACTTCCACCGGCTTTTTCATATAAGCCTTGAGTTCAATATCCCGTTTCTTCTTCGGCGTAACACGCTGAAACTGAACTTCATCAGCTTCATTGTACTTCTTCACCGCCATGCGCGCAAGCGCCAATTCTCCCTGCAAGGGCATTACGGCACGATACCGTGCTTCCGTAGCCTGCGCCATCATGGCTTTCTGCTTGGTCTTTACTTCCCGCAGTTCCTTGAGTTCAATGCCTGGCGGCAGCTGGGCTTTTAATTTATCAAAGACCTCCGGCTGACAGACCGGCTTTAAGAGTTCAAACTCCATGTATTCCGCCTGACTCGTTACGCCCAAGGACAAAGCTGACGCAAAGGCGACCTTCATATGGTGATTGAAGCCCTCGGAATACGCCATCGGCAAACCGGAACGCTTGAAGGCACGAATGAAGATATTGGCATAATCCAGATGGGACACATAGCGCAAATCTTCACCCTTGGTGATTTCCGCGCGGTATTTATAGAGCGTGCGCGGACGACCGGAATCCTTGGGGTCACGATGGACTTTTGCGGGCAGTTCCGGCGACTGATAGCCGCGTTCTGCTTCTTCCTTGGCATAATCCATCACATGCACGCCTAAGTTCGGACAGATACCGCAAGCCGAGCACTTGCCCCGGCGGCAGTCTTCGGTGAGGGCCGCCTGCATGGCCTTATGCCACTCACGCAGCAGGAATTCCGTATTGACGCCCGGCGAGGTAATCGCCCAGGGCAGAGCCTCGCCAAAATTGCGGGTGCGCTGGCTGTAGAACCTCCCATCAATGCCGCATTTTTCCATCGCTTTAAGCCACGTTTCATGCTGGTACAAATCCGTCCAACCGTCGAATTTGGCCCCATCCTGCCAGGCCTGATAGAGAACCTGCGAAAGACGGCGGTCGCCGCGGGCAAAGACACCTTCGATAACGGACAGACGGGCATCGTGATAGTTAAAGGTAATCGCCCGGTCGGTGATATGCTCCTTTAGAAGTTCCTGACGGCGCTGGAATTCTTCAATGGGCAGCTGGCCAAACCACTGGAACGGCGTATAGGGTTTCGGCACAAAGCAGGAAACGGATACCGTGACTTTGACGCCCCGCTTGCCCTTGATTTCCGTATAGAGGTCAACGACTTTTTTCGCGAGTTTGGCAATGCCGATAACATCTTCATCAGTTTCCGTCGGCAGGCCCATCATAAAGTAAAGCTTAACCTGTTTCCACCCCTGCTTGAAGGCCGAAGCGCAGGCATTCATAAGGTTTTCTTCCGTAACGCCCTTGTTGATGACGTCACGCAGACGCTGCGTGCCCGCTTCGGGCGCAAAGGTCAGGCCGGACTTACGCACCTGCTGCATCTTATGCGCCAAATCAATCGAGAAGCTGTCAATGCGCAGGGACGGCAGCGAGAAGCTCACTTCCTCGTCCTTAAAGCCGAGCATCAAATCATCCACCAGGCGGCCCAGGCAGGAATAATCCGCCGAGGACAAGGAGGTCAGGCTCATTTCATTGTAGCCCGTGCTGTCCACTAAGTTTCTCGCCATCTTTTTGAGCTTTTCTTCGGTGCGTTCACGTGCCGGACGATAGCAGATGCCCGCCTGACAGAAACGACAGCCGCGGGAACAGCCACGGAACAGTTCGAGCATGGCGCGGTTATGAACGATATCCATGGACGGCACCAAAGGATGCTCTACGCTCATGGCCTCATCCATATTCTTGCAGACACGCTTATAGATAAGGGTCTTCGCGTTTTCATGCAGTGGTTCGAGCTTTTCATAGCCGCCATCTGCCGTATATTTCGGCTCGTAGAAGGACGGCACATAGATGCCATCAATAGTCAGCAGGCGTTCGAGGAAACCTCTGCGCCCGCCAGTTCGTCCTGCCTTCTTCCATTCGATAAAGGCCTTGGACACCTCGACAATCACTTCTTCACCTTCGCCGACGATAAAGAAGTCAAAGAAGTCGGCAATCGGCTCTACGTTGTAGACGCAGGGGCCGCCGCCCACGATAAAGGGCATATCTTCGCCACGGTCTTTGCTCCAAAGGGGAATCCCGGCTAAATCCAGCATATTGAGCACGTTGGAGTAAATCATCTCATACTGCAGGGAAAAGCCGAAAAAATCAAACTGCGAAAGCTCATGCTTCGTTTCCAGCGAAAACAGCGGGATATTGCGCGCCCGCATCTCCGCCTCCATATCCGTCCAAGGCGCATAAACCCGCTCGGCGGCAATGTCCGTTTCCCGATTCAGAATTTCGTAGAGAATCGCCAGTCCCAGATTGCTCATGCCCACTTCATACACATCGGGCAGGGCCAGTGCGAAGGTGCAGTCTACCTTATCCCAATCCTTAACCACTGCATTCCATTCGCCCCCCGTATAGCGGGACGGCTTCAGCACCGACTGGAGCACCTCATGATTGAGTTGTACCATTTCGTTAAATTCCTCCATACATCTTTTACACATTCAGTTCCTAATAAGATTTAAGAGAAGGCTCCGTAAGGAGCCTTCCCTAGAATTCTAATTTCTTTTTTCTAAGTTGTATATTTAGTAATATCGCTATCGCCATGATATTGGTGGTCAGCGAGCTGACGCCGTAACTCATGAGTGGCAAGGGAATGCCCGTAACCGGCATAATGCCTAAGGTCATGCCTACATTAACCAGCACATGGAAGGCCAGCATAGACGTAATGCCCACGGCCAAAAGCCGGCCAAACATATCGCTGGCATCCTGGGCTATCTGCACGCCGCGCCATAGGACCACGAGATACAGGAGCAGCAGAACCACGACACCGATAAAGCCCAGTTCCTCACCCACCACGGCAAAGATAAAGTCCGTGTGGTTTTCCGGCAAAAAGTCCAGCTGGCTCTGCGTGCCCTCGAAAAGGCCTTTGCCAAAGAGCATCCCCGAACCAATGGCAATCTTGGACTGGATGATATGATAGCCTGAGCCCAATGGGTCAACATTCGGGTCCATAAAGACCATAATGCGCATTTTCTGATAGTCCTTCAAAAAATGCCAAAGCAAGGGCATCATCGCAATGCCTGTGGCAAATATTCCGCCCAACAAGCGCAGATTTATGCCACAGATGAAGACCATGCCAAAGAAAATCGCCATAAAGACCAGCGATGTACCTAAATCCGGCTGCTTCAGGACTAACAGGAACGGTACCCCCACATAGGCCGCCACGGGCAGCAAATCATGGATATTGTTAAGTTTTCCCACTCGTTCCTCCAGCATGGTCGCCAGTGAAACAATCATGATGATTTTGGAAAACTCCGAGGGCTGGATACTGATGGGACCAATGGAAATCCAACGCTGGGCGCCTAAGGCCGACTGCCCCACCAACATAACCGCTATCAGCATGATGAGATTGAAGATGTAGAGCTTGTTGCCATAGCCCTGCAGCATCTTGTAGTCAAAATTCATCAAAAAAGCCGCCATAGCGATGTTTACCGCCGCAAAGAGACCCTGCCGGGCAACGAACCAATATCGCTCTTCACCGGGCGTATTGATATGCGTGGCACTGCCGATAATGATGATACTCATAACCAGAATGCCCGCTGTGGCCGCCAGCAAGGTGATATCCGTACGGCGTAAAATTGATTTTGTCATGCCAATCTATCTTCTCTCAGTGCTCGCCCTTGTCATGCTTCATGCGGCTGACGGGGATATTGGCCACCAGTGCTACAGAATCATCATCATTGGCCAAGGAAATATCCATATCCTGCTGATTGATTTCCATATAATTGGAAATCACCTTGATGATGTCGTTTTTCAGGTTGTCCATAACTTCGGGAGAGATATTGGCGCGGTCATGGATAAGCACTACCTTTAAGCGATCCCGGGCAATTTTGCCGGTTTCTTCTTTCTTGCCAAAAATTTTCATCAATGCCTCCAACATATAACCCCTCCTCTCATCGTCTGAACATACGTTTAAGGCGTTTCCACCAGCCGCCATCTTTGTGGAATTCCATAAACGGAATATCCTCGCCGAGCATACGGCCTACGATATTGCGGTAAGCCTGGCCAGCTTCACTATCACTCATGGTCACACAAGGCTCACCCTTGTTGGTGCTGGTAACAACCTTCAAATCATCGGGTACCTGACCGATGCAGTCCAGCGAGAGGATATCGTTAATGGCTTCCATATCGAGCATATCACCATCTTCAACCATCTGCGGACGAATACGATTGACGATGAGCTTGATATTGTCCTTGTCAGCGCGGCCGAGTTCACCGATAATCTTATCGGCATCACGCACAGCGGAAATCTCCGGCATCGTAACCACGAGTGCCGTATCAGCAGCAGCGATAGCCGTCTTGAAGCCCTGTTCAATACCTGCCGGGCAGTCAATGAGAATATAGTCAAATTCCTGACGCAAATCACTGCAAAGCTTTACAAGCTGTTCCGGATTTACCGCCATCTTGTCCTTGACCTGCGAAGTCGGCAGCAGGAAAAGATTGTCGTATTTCTTATGACGCACCAAGGCCTTCTTGTAGGCCACCCGGCCTTCCGTTACATCAATGAGGTCATACATGATTCGGTTTTCCAGACCTAACAGAAGGTCGAGATTGCGCAGACCCGTATCGGTATCCACCAGTACAACCTTCTTGCCCCGCATTGCAAGTCCCATACCCAGGTTAGCTGTGGTCGTAGTCTTGCCAACACCGCCTTTGCCAGAGGTAATTACGTAGATTTCGCTCATATTGTCTTATCCTGCCTTTCTATTGGTTCGATTACGATTTGACCATCCTTGATGGATGCGCGTTCCGCACGGTCATTTTTTTCCATTTCATCCGGTGAACGCGCAATTAAATTAGCTATTCTGATTTGTGTAGGCATTAAGTGGTCGGCAATAATAAATGCCGTACTGTCTCCATAAGCTCCGGCATGTACCAAGCCTCTGCAGGTACCACGGATATCAATGCTGCCCCCGGCGATAATCTGCGCACCGGGATTCACATTGCCGCAGACCAGCACCGATGATTTGGTGCGGATTTCCTGCCCTCCGCGCAAAGTTTTGTTGATGACCACCATTTCCTGCGGCTTTAATTCCTCAGGCTGGCTGCTGGGCTGAACAGGCTCCGGCTGCGCTGCTGGCTGCATCTCACGCTTTTCCTCCGGCTTGGATTCCGGTTTCTGCGTACGGCAGATCAGGCCATAATCATGGAAAAGCCGTTGAAGTTCATCGCGCTCACTGCCCATGAAAACATCCCGCGGGATGAGCACCAGCGTGCCCCGCAAAAAGAAGGTCGTACCGGATTCTAACTTTTTCTGCAGATTCTCCCGTACTTCTTCAAAGGATGCCTCTGGAGCAAAGCTCAGCTGTAAGCCAAGGGATGTTCCCTTGATTTTTACAATATCTTCACTCATGGCTGCCCTCGTTTCTATATAATATAGTCTTGCTTACATCATTGTTTTTTGGCTTCTGCGGCCGGCTCCGGCTTGTTTAAGCCAAACCAGGCTTCCAGAACCTTGCGGCCAATCGGCACAGCCGACTGCGAACCAAAACCGCCCTGCTCCACGATTACCGCCACGACGATATCGGGATTGGCAAAGGGGCCATAGGCCACAAACCAGCCGTGGTCACGGCCATGCGGATTCTCGGCTGTACCGGTCTTACCGGCAATCTCAATGGGGAACCCACGGAAAATACTAGCCGCCGTACCGTATTTAGTAACGTCATGGAGACCCGCCTGTACCAGCGAAATCACTTCCGGCCGCACATCGAGCGTGCCCAAAAGTTCCGGTTTGAATTCCTTCACCGTGCTGCCATCCGGCGCGACAATGCGATTGACCAAATGCGGCTTATAACGCTTGCCATCGGCAGCGATTTCGCCCATGACCATTGCCGCCTGCAGCGGCGTCACCAGATTGAAGCCCTGACCGATAGCCGCGTCGAAGGTTTCCGACAGATACCAGTCGCCATCTTCAAAGTTTTTCTCCTTGTAACGGCGGTTGGCTACCAGACCATCGGACTCATACGGCAGGTCAATGCCGGTAATCTTGCCCAGACCAAACATCCGGGCATATTTTTCCAGACGGTCAATGCCCAGACGATTGCCCATTTCATAGAAATACACGTTATCGGAATGGGCCATGGCCTGCTGGAAGTTGATCAGGCCCAGGGCTTCGCCCTCAGCATTTCCCTTGGGAATAATCCAGTGATGGCCGCTGTCCATGATGAGTTCGGAGGGGCTGACCACACCTTCGGTCAGAGCCGCCGTACCCGTGATGATCTTAAAGGTAGAACCTGGCGGGTACTCACCCGTTATGGCCTTATTATCCATCGGATGATAGGGATTGTTGTTGAGTTTGTTCCAATCCTTCGACGAAATCCCATGGGCAAACAAATTCGGGTCAAAAGCCGGACGGCTGACCATCGCGAGGATTTCACCGGTCTGCGGGTTCATGGCCACCACGGCCGCCGCATTGGCATGAATCTGCTTTAACTGCTCGTCCACGGCCTTCTCGGCCGCCGTCTGCAGGTTCTTATCAATGGTCAGATAAAGGTCATCGCCGGGTGTCGGCGGTTTATTGCCAATAATCTGTACTGGCTTGCCCGTCACATCCACTTCGACCTGCTGGCCGCCATTTTCACCGCGCAGTTCCTTATCGTAAATCTTTTCCAGACCAAACTTACCAATGATATCGCCGCTCTTGTAGCCCTCATCCTTTTTCTTTTCAAGTTCCATGTCATTTATCTCGCTGACATAGCCATAGGTGTGTGCCGCTTCTTCCTTGTTCATGTAGTCGCGGATGGGCTGTACCTCGATGATGACACCGGGATAATTATTTTTTTGTTCCTCAATAATCGTGACAATATCGGGGGTAACATCCGCCTTAATCCGAATGGGGTCAAAGCCCGTGTGGGCTTCGATTTTCTTGTCGATTTCCTCCACCGGCACCTTCAACAGCTCCGACAGACGGGTAATCACCACCGGATCAATTTTGGTCATTACCGGCATAAGCGACACCGCAAACCCCGGACGATTCTGCACCAGCAATTCACCATTGCGGTCAAAGAATGTCCCTCGTGGTGCCATGGTGGGAATAATGCGGATGCGGTTGCCTTCCGCCAAGCGGGCATAATAGTCACCCTCATAAATCTGCAAGTAGCCAGCCCGGCCAATAAGCACTGCAATCACCAGCACCGACAGCCAGCCCAGAACTTTCAGTCTGCCACCAAATTCGTCATTTTCGACCAAAAAGTATCTCTCCCATAAAATAAGGCACCTCACGGTGCCTTAATCAATTTGTTTCATTCGTGCTGATGTTCTTATCCAATTTATAGGTCAAATAATGCACCGGATAGGCAAACGCCAGCTGGTAAATCAGCATGGGCAGCAAAGTTACCTGCACATTGCTGATTGGATTAAAGCGATAACCTAATAATACCATAAGTAACGCCAAAATAAAATAGTTTAGCGCAGTTACCCCCAGGGAGGCAAACACCGGCCAAAAGAACTGGTCTTTGTAGACACGATTGGCAAAGCGTCCGCATAAGTTTCCCATCAGTAAATAAGTAAACGCATGAATACCAAAAAAAGTGCCTGTGGCCAAATCCGTAAGCAGCCCGGTCAGAAGTCCCATAAACGTCCCCTGCTCCATCCCACGCAAAAAAGCAAAGGATACGGTGAGCAGCAGCATGAAATTGGGGCTGATGCCATGATAGGCCATCAAGGGAAAAAATGAAGTCTGCAAAACATAGAGCGCTATTACAAAAGCAGCCAGCTTAGCAAAATTATTCATTTCTGCCCCTCCGCTTTATCCAGCTTCTCCCCGGTCACGGGGTCGGTTTCCGTTCCCGGCGTCTGCGTTGGCGGTTTGATGGGTTCCGGCGGCGCCTCACGGGAGGCCGTAATCACCATGACATCCTCGAGTTTCTGGAAGTCCACGGCCGCTTCCAACACACCAATTTTCAGGAGGCCACCATCATCATTTTTCAAGCTGCTGACCAACCCGACGATAATGCCCTTAGGATAAACACCGCCAAATCCGGAGGTGACAATGACATCGCCCTCCACCACATCCGCATTTTTGGGAATGTTAACCATCTGCGGCATGGTGGGATTGTCCATATCCCCCTGCACGATGCCGGTAACACGAGACTGCGCCCGCTGCACAATCGTTCCCACGGAAGAACGCGGGTCGAGTATCAACTGCACTTTGGAAGAGTTCAGACCGGCTTCCACGACACGGCCTACCAGCCCCTGCGGAGTTACGACCGGCATATCGTTGGCGATGCCGTTCATCGTTCCCCGGTCAATGACAATCATGCGTGACCAGGTATCCGATTCCCTGCCAATGACCCGGGCAGCCACCAAATCAAACTGACGGGCCGCCTGCTGATAGCCAATCATCTTCCTGAGCCGTTCATTTTCCGCCAAGGCTTCATTCGCCTGCAGGTTTATGCCCCGCAGCTGCTCCACTTCATTGCGGAGCATTTTGTTCTGCTCATAAAGCGTAGCGACTTCCCAAACCGCACTGGTGGCATAATGAATCTCATTGGCCACCCAGGCCGTCGCCTGTTGAAAGGGTGAAAGCACCAAGGAAACGGCCTGACTGCTCACGGGAGCCTGAAAGCGCCCCCGGGCGGCAAAAAAGATGATGCAAAAGAGACTGACCACGACAAACGCCATGGCCCAGCCCTTGCGCCCGCCTTCCTTATCTTTTCTTACATGATTACTCATTTTTCAGCTTCTTAACTTCTCAGCTTCTTGCTGATCATAACCACGCGCTTCAAGAGCTCGATGTTCTCCAACGAACGCCCCGTGCCTTCACCTACGCAGGAAAGCGCATCTTCCGAGACGAGCACCGGCATGCCCGTCTCATGGGAGAGGAGCTTGTCGAGATTCGTAAGGAGTGCACCGCCGCCCGTCATCATAATGCCGTGATCCATAACGTCAGCAGCCAGTTCAGGCGGAGTCTTTTCGAGCGTGCCCTTCACCGCGTCAATAATCTTGTAGATGGGGTCATTGAGCGCTTCGCGGATTTCCTTAGCCTGAATAGTCAGGTTCTTCGGCAGACCGGATACCAGATCGCGGCCGCGGATGTCCATCGTCTTGTCCGCTTCCGGCGTAACGATAGCCGTACCGATGGTCATCTTGATTTCTTCGGCCGTACGCTCACCAATCATGAGGTTGTACATACGCTTGATGTATTGGATGATGGCATTATCCATTTCATCACCGCCGATGCGGATGGAGCAGCTCGTAACGATACCGCCCAAGGAAATAACCGCGATTTCCGTCGTGCCGCCGCCGATATCGACGACCATGCTGCCCGTAGCTTCTTCAACCGGCAGGCCGGCACCGATAGCTGCTGCCATGGGTTCTTCAATCAGATACGCCTCACGGGCACCAGCCTGCTGCGCTGCGTCAATTACCGCACGCTTTTCCACTTCCGTGACACCGGAGGGAACGCCTACCACCACGCGGGGACGAACAAAGGATTTCGTATTCATCGCCTTGCGGATGAAATACTTGAGCATAGCCTGCGTCACATCGAAGTCCGCAATAACGCCATCCTTCATCGGACGGATTGCAATGATGTTGCCCGGGGTACGACCAATCATCTGCTTTGCTTCCTCGCCTACAGCCAGGACTTCGCCCGAGTCACTCTTGATTGCTACTACGGAAGGCTCACGCAGCACAATACCTCTGCCCTTCACATGAACCAGCGTATTCGCCGTTCCCAGGTCAATACCCATATCGTGTGAAAAACCACCAAACAGACTCCACATTTTGTCCAAAAACTCCCTTCAGAAATAAAACCATATATGTACGCCACATCTTCTGCCGCGCATATGTTCAAAATAAAAATAACTATCTTATTGTAACACAAGATAGTTATTTTGATAACAGGCAAATGTATTTTTTTCCTACAAATTTACAACAAATTTCATTAATGTATAAGCCCCTTGTCCTTAAAGCTGGCAAACGTCTCTCTGCCCAGCACCACATGGTCAAGGACGGGAATGTCCATCACCTTGCCCGCCTTGACCAGCCGATCCGTTACGGCAATGTCCTCCCGGCTGGGCGTAGGGTCTCCGCTGGGATGATTGTGCAGCAGAATCATCGCGGCTGCCGCATAGTCGATAGCTGCCCGAAATACCTCCCGGGGATGCACCACCGATGCCGACAAACTGCCCACTGACACCTCCGGCATGCCAATGATGTGATTCTTGGTGTTTAAGAGCATGACCGCGAAATGCTCCTTCTGTTCAAAGCGAAACCGCGGCAGAGCATACGCTGCCACATCCTCAGGTCCATGAATCACTTCGATTTTGGCCGCCTGCTGCACGGCCAGCCGCCTGCCCAGCTCGATGGCCGCCTGCAAAGTCGCCGCCTTCACCTGCCCCACGCCATCAATCTTAGCCAGTTCCGCTGCCGAGATATGCACCATCGCCGAAAGCCCCTGCTCCTTGATATGGGCCAAAATCTCCTCAGCTATGCGCAGCACCGACTTCTCTTTCGTGCCGCTGCGCAATAAAATGGCCAAAAGCTCTGCATTACTAAGTGCCCGCGGCCCCTGAGATAAAAGTTTTTCTCTGGGCCGTTCCTCAGGGGGCAAATCCCTCACCATAATCGCCATACAAATTTACGCCTGCCTTTCGCGCAAGCCGTACAACCGCATTGAGTGGCAATCCTACTACATTGGAATACGAGCCATGAATGCCCACGATGAATTCTGCAGCACCGCCCTGAATGGCATAAGCACCGGCCTTGTCCATCGGTTCGCCGCTATCCACATAGCGCTCGATTTCCGTATCCGCCATGAGGGCAAACTCCACATCCGTCGTCACCACATCGGTAAACAGATGGCCATTGTACATCCAGGCAATGCCCGTGTGTACCTGATGGGTTCTGCCGGAAAACTTCTTGAGCATCTGCACGGCCTCTTCACGGTTGTTCGGTTTCCCATAGGTATGTCCGTCCAGTGCGACCACCGTATCCGCACCCAGCACTGCCTGATTGGGATAGAGCCTTGCCACAGCCTTCGCCTTGGCGGCAGCATTTTTTACCACGAGCTCCGTCGGCGCAAATTCATCCCCCGAAAATTCCTCTGCGGTGCTGATGCGGATGTCAAAACGGACATTAATCTGCTGAAGGAGTTCCTTTCTCCGTGGCGAACCCGATGCTAAGATAAACATAATTCATAACCTCCTCTTTAGTAACGACGAAACAGAATCAGCGCAATTACAATCCCCAAAATACTCATGAGATTGGGCGCAAAGGCCAGACCTAACGTGAGCTGAATCACATACAGATTAATCGTGAAGGCCGGTGTCTCAAATACCGGAAAGGTATTCACCAAGTAAGGCATTATACCGCTCAAAGCATCCACGCCGCTAAGCAGCTGCCCTAAAATCCCGCCCAAAATCGCGCCAATTACCACAAACAAAATGGCCATGCCATAACCATGTCCACCCAATTTTGCCACAAAAGACTCCTCCTTTAATGTACATTTATACGCTATTACGCCAAAAAGTCCTGCTAAAAAAGACAATATTCATTAATAAAGCCCATGGATTCTTCCCGAATCCACAGGCTTACTTCAATGTACGACCACGTTATTCTTGCCACGAATCAGTTTGGCATCATAAAGCGCCGCATCCGCACGCTTAAAGAGTGTATCCGGTGTATCATCCGACGCAGCTGTGACCACGCCAATACTTACGGTGACCCGCGAACCGTCAGGCAGTACGGACTTGCTTTCCACCAACCGGGCAATGCGCTCGGCAATCTCCCTTGCCGTATCGCTGGCCAGGCCGGAGAAGATGACAAAGAACTCGTCCCCGCCCCAGCGGCCGGGAATATCCGTCCCCCGACGGGTGTGCTTGCGCAGAACTGACGCAATGGTCTTTAAGGTATCATCCCCGACAGCATGTCCATAACTGTCATTGATGGTCTTGAAATCATCCACATCCATCATCAGCACGGACAAGGGCTCACCAAATTCCTGTGCCTGGGAAAGCATCGTCTTTAAGGTATGTTCCGTCTCCCCGCGGTTAAACAATCCCGTGAGCCGGTCAATCTGTGCCAAATGAGCCAGCTGACGATTGGATTCCTCCAGTTCCTGCGTCGTCCGTTCAATAAAGTGCACCAGCCGCGCCATCAGCGTACGATGCTTATTGAGCTTCGGCCGCGGCGGTATGATGTTGGACTGTCTGCCCATCTGCATGCCTTCCCGCATGCCCACAGTCACCAACGTCATATTGGAGACCATGATATCGCCATTATCATCGCGCATAAACTCCCCATAAGCATAAAAACCTGCCGAGGGAGCCAGATGCCTGCTGATAGCCAGTTCCTTCTCCGTATCGCTGCCCAAAAGCATCCAACGCGCCACACAGCTCACCACAAAGATGGCTTCCGGCTTGAAGCTGGCCATCTTTTCCTGCAGGGCCATGGCGTTATCGATAATATCTCCGGGGTCACCGTAAGCCAGCCGCAGACGCTCACCGACCCGCAAATCTGCCCCGAACATCATGCTGCCATCTTCCCGGCAGCGGCGGGGATGGCGAGCCAGCACAGTGCCATGACGTTCAAAATAAAAGGGAAAGGTCAGCGCCTCCACCAAAAAACGCTCCGTATTCCGTATGCCTAAATAGCGTTCGAATACTTCCAACGGCGGACGGCCATCGAGTTCCTGCAGGCAGAAATCACCTTCCATGCGGGTTACCGTCATAACCCGTCCCAAGGGTTTCCAGCCAAAACTGGATGCAGCCTGAACATGAAGATTGCGGCCGCTGAACACAGCCGCTACCACACCATTGCGAAGCTGCGCGTTCTGGGTAAACACCAGACCATTTTTACCCAAACTGCCATCATCAGCCAAACCGCCAAAGAAACGAATTTTCCGCCGGGCTGATGAAAGCTGCTTAAAGAAGGGATTGATATCCAGATGGAAGCCCGCAGAAATGATTTCCACCGCTGCCGCTTCCTTGTCTGCCTGTAGAACAGACAACAGTTCACGACCTGCCGTATTGCTGTTTTTCTCATGAAAATCAAAGGCAAAGACGCGTACCACGGATTCTTCGAAAAGGGTGAAGTTCACCACCACGCCCTGCTCCATCAGCTGACCGTTCATGATTTCCCCGCTGGAAACAGAACCAATCAACTGGGCCTCAGGGAACACGGACAAGATACTCTTTTGAATATCCCCCAGCATCGTTTTTTTTGCCGTATCCGTAAATACCGACACCAGTATGCTGGACACATTCAGTTTGCGGGTTTCTTCCCGCACCTGCTCCACACAATCCTGCAGTTCTTTAATTGTATTTATCGTGTATGGTATTTGTTTCATGTCTGCTCGCTCTCGTACCTGCCCCTAATCAGCAGCGGGGGGCTCACTCCTGTTCCGTCTTTGTGTCCCGCAAAAATAACTTCAGCAATTCTTCCTTGGGATCCTTATGCTCATGGACAATCGCATAAACCAACGCGCAAATGGGCAATTCCAAATGATACTCCCGGGCGATATCCATAAGGGCCTCCACCGTATACACGCCTTCAGCCAGCTTGCCAAAAGTTTTCCCTTGGACAAAATCCTCACCAAAGCGGCGGTTATTGCTGAACGGCGAAAAGAGCGTTGCTTCATAGTCGCCCAAATGCGAAAGCCCATACACCGTCATCTTATCCCCGCCCATCTTTTCAATCAGGCGGGAAAGCTCCTTGGTCCCTCTGGCCATCAAAGCGCCCTTTAAGCTGCTGTAGCCCAAACCATCGAGCATACCGGCAGCCAGCCCCATCACATTTTTCGCCGCAGCGCCGATTTCCGTCCCCAGTAAATCCTCGCCATAATAAAAGCGAATCAATGGGCTGGCAAAAGCCGTCACCAAATCCCGTGTCAGCTGCATTTCCTTGGAGGCAATCACCATGCAGTTGGGAATTTCCCGTACAAAATCCTGTACATGACCAGGCCCCACCCAAACAGCCACCTGCTGATTAGTGCCCAGCACCTCACCCACGACCGTGGTCAGGCGCTTGCCCGTACCAATTTCCAGTCCCTTCATGCAGAGAACAATCTTCTTTTGCCCAAGATTCGGCAGGTCCTTTAACCGGCCGCAGAATTCCCTGAGTTTTTGGGAACTGATGGAGATAATCAGCACTTCGCCAAATTCCACAGCACGCGCCAAGTCATCAGTAAGTTCCACATCTTCCGGCATGGTCAGATATTCATTTTGCCGCGTATCCCGCAGGGCTTTTAGATGAGCTGACCCTTCGCGCCCCCAGAGCATGACCTGATGGCCAATACGCTGGGCATACCAGGCATGAAAAGAGCCCCATCGCCCACAGCCTAAGACTGCAACCTTCATTAATCTGTCCCTCACTTACTACCAAAATTTCCCGTTAAATCTTTGACAACCTCACTGGCAATAATCAGGCCGGCCACCGAAGGCACAAAGGAAATACTTCCCGGTGCGGTTCTGCCAGCACTGCCTTTTTTCTCTGCCTGACCATCAGCCGGCAAAATTATCTTGCGCGGTTCCTCCTGCGAGTATACCACCTTCAATTTCTTTACGCCCTTTTCCTTGAGTTTTTTGCGCATAACTCTGGCCAATGGGTCAACACTGGTCTTATAGATATCCGCAACCTCAAAGCGGGTGGGATCGACCTTATTACCTGCGCCCATGCTGGCAATAAGCGGCAGCTGCCGCTTTTGACACTCTACAGCCAGGCTGATTTTCCCGGCTACCGTATCAATGGCATCCACCACATAATCGTATTTATCCACAAAAAAATGGTCGGCATTATCCGGCAGATAAAACGCATTGATGACCTGCACTTCCGCCTCTGGATTGATATCCAGTATCCGTGCCTTCATCAACTCCGTCTTTTGCTGTCCTATCGTCGAGGTCAGCGAATGCAGCTGGCGATTGATATTGGTCAGACTCACCACATCATTATCCACCAGCACAAAATGACCCACGCCGGCCCTGGCCAGCCCCTCGGCAACATAAGAACCTACGCCGCCAACGCCAAACACGGCCACACAGGCCTTAGCCAGGCTTTCCAAGCCCTCCCGTCCTAAGAGCAGTTCCGAACGGGAAAATCTATGTATTGATTCCAAAACGATACCTTTCTGTTACTTGTCCTTATCCAACCCATCCGTCAGCTTGAATGCCGGAATAGCAAAGGGCTGGGACGCTCCCTGCGTCTTTTCTTTATTCATAAAAGAAGGAACGTCCATCTGGAAGGTCTGCTTTTGCAAGGTTTCCTGCTTGATGGTGCTTTCCGGCACCTTTACCGTAGGAGCCTTCATCACGACACTATCAGCAAAATCCGTGGCAATAATCGTGGCCTGCACAGCACCGTTCATGCTGTTATCCTCTACCGTGCCCAAGATGATGTTCACCTCAGGGTCCGTATGTTTCACAATATAACGGGAAGCCTCATCCACATCGAACAGACTAAGCTCACTGTCCCCGGTAAGATTCAGGATAATGCCCCGCGCCCCGGAGAGATCCTTGTCGATAAGCGGACTTTCTGCCGCCAGCTTGACCGCATCCACAGCACTGCGCTCACTGACACCAATGCCCAGAAGCGCATCACTACTCTCACTCTGCCGGAAAATGGTCGTAACATCAGCAAAGTCCACATTGATGACCCCGGTGGTGAGAATCAATTCGGCCACACAATTGATGGCCTGCTTGAGAATATTGTCCGCACATTCAAAAGCCTGCACCAAGGACATGCGCCGATTTTCCGGCAGCTTGGACAGATTGTCATTTTCCACGGCAATCAGCGCATCCATCTGGGACTGCATCTTGGTAATGCCATCCTGCGCCAGTTTTTTCTTGCGATTGCCTTCAAAAGCAAAGGGCACCGTCACCACGCCTACAGAAAGTATGCCCATTTCCTTAGCCAAACGAGCAATCAGCGGTGCAGCGCCCGTACCGGTGCCGCCGCCCATACCGGCGGTAATGAACACCATATCCGCACCATTTAAGGCTGCCTGCAATTTCGCCGCATCGTTTTTCGCGGCCTGCTCGCCAATCTGAATATTGCCACCGGTTCCCCGGCCGCGCGTCAGATTTTCACCAATCTGTATGCAATTTACTCCAACCTGCTCAACCTGTCTTAGCTGTTTGGCATCGGTATTTACGGCATAGAGCTCTATATCCAGCTCATTATGCTGCCCCATGCGCATGAGAACACTGTTGCCGCCGCCGCCAACGCCAAATACTTTTATCTTGATTTTAGGTTTTATCAATACATCATCTGTGGTCATGGAGTATTCCCCTCTCTAAGACTCATAATCTTATATGTTATTCGTCATTGCCCAAGCAGATTCCTGCCCACTAGTGAAAATTTTACCATAACCTGAACTGAACTGCAAACGCAAAGAAGCTGTCCCCCGTAATGATACGTGCAACAGCTTCTTTGTATGTAGAAAATATAATTCGCGCTTGAACCTCTCGATGCTATATGTTAAAAGCATACACCAGCCTGAATGATAATGTTGGGATAATACGAAAATTCACCTGTTCGTACTGCAAATTTTGCCTTAGCCGATTCTGCTTTCAATTCCACATGAGGAATAAAAACCTCTTCAGCGCCATTCATTTTCTCCCGCAAATGCTCAAGTATTCCCTTGTTTGTTTTCTGAATCTCTGAAGCCAATGTATATTTCTCCACGACAATTTCTTCCATAATGGCGTCAAACACCTGACAAAAACCTGGAACCCCGCCCTTTACGGCTAAATCAATGACCGGGACTCCCCGTGGAATCGGCATCCCCGCATCACAAAGCAAAAATACATCTTTATGCCCCAATGCCGCTATTGCTCCTGCCAACGCACCATTTATAATACCTGTCTTCTTCATCAAATCACACCTCTCATTTTACGATACCGCACCGACTGTCTGTTCAATCGCCTTTTTCCAGCCATTCAGCAGTCTAGTACGAACCCCTGCCTGCATATGGGGATGAAATGCTGCGCGTTTTACACAATGCTTAACCATTGTTGAATCATAAACTTCCGCAGCAATACCCGCGGCATAAGCAGCACCAGCAGCTGACAAATCGGCCAATTCCGGCACTTTCACATCACCATTTAGCATATCCGCCTGAAACTGCATAAGATACGAATTGCCTGTAGGACCGCCGTCTACCCGAAGCTCTTCTAGTTTATAACCGGACTCACGTTCCATCAAGCAAACAACATCATGAATCTGATAGGCTATAGCGTCCAAGACTGCCCGCACCATTTCTTTCTTACCGGTAATCCTGGTAATCCCCGTGTACATTCCTGTAGCTTTGCTATCCCAATATGGCGCACTCAAACCAGTAAATGCGGGAACAAAATAACTACGATCCTGAGGATTTGCAGCTGCCGCCAATGCCGAAGTTTCTTTTGGGGATACAATCAATTGCAAATCATCCTTCAACCACGTGACAGCTGCTCCTGTATAATTTATATTTCCTTCCAACACATAGCTAGGCTTGCCCGATATACTCCACGCCAAAGAAGCGGCCAGTCCTGAGTGGCTGCGTACAGGCCGGCTTCCTACATTCATCATAACCGAGGACCCCGTACCATAAGTTGCTTTAGCGGTTCCCGGTGCGTAACATCCTTGTGCAAAAAGTGCTGCATGAGAATCACCTAATACCGCCCGTATCGGCACTGGTTCAGATAATATTCCATCAAAATCCGTGTTCCCATAGAAGCCATTTGAATCTCTGACGTCTGCCAAAGCAGATATCCGAATACCAAAAATTTGCGCTGCTTTTTCCGACCAACAAAGCCGGTCAATATCAAACAACTGCGTACGTGATGCATTGGAAAAATCGGTTGCAAATACCTGCCCTGCAGTCATTTTAAACACCAGCCAACTATCCATTGTCCCCAGACATAGATCCTCTTGTTCCATCAATTTTGCTGCACTGTCCATATTCTGTAAAGCCCAGGCAAACTTAGCTGCTGAAAAATATGGGGAAAGCGGCAGCCCTGTTATATCCTGTATTTCTTGCTCGTACGTTCTTAATTTTTCACATATAGATTCTCCTCTAGGACACTGCCATACAATAGCTCTGCCCAGCGGTCTTCCTGTGCTGCGCTGCCAGACCATAGCGGTTTCCCGCTGATTGCTAATACCTACAGCCTTTATCTCGCCCCCCTTCACTCCCGCTGCCTGCAATGTATCATGCACCAATGTTTTTATGTTCTGCCATATTTCCTCCGGGTCATGTTCCACCCAGCCACGCTCATCAACATATTGGCTATGCGTCTTGACGGCTTTATGAACGATGCTGCCATCTTCTGCAAACAACAATAATTTCGTGCCTTGTGTGCTTTGGTCTATACCAAGAATATACTTTTTCATATCACAGCATCTCCCGTGCTGCCATCGCAATTCCATCAGCATCCAAACCATAATAATGGAAAATATCTGCGCTTTCTCCCGTAACTACAGGTGCATCAGGCAAAGTCAAACTATGAACCATAACCGGCTTATCTGCCGCGGTCAGTTGCGCAACCATCGCCCCCAAACCACCATAAGGACAATGTTCTTCCACAGTCAGAATCCCCTTTGTTTCATGCGCAGCCTTTAATACCGCCTCCTTATCCAAAGGTTTAAGGCAGTACATATCCAAAACACGAATGGATTTTCCCTCTGCTTCCAGTTTTTCCGCCGCTTTCTTAGCTTCATAAACCATTTCACCGCAAGCGATAATGGTAAGGTCCCCACCGTCCTTTACCGTCACAGCCTTATCCATCGAAAAATCCAGCTTGCCATCGTCATATACATCCTCAACTGCATTACGTCCAATGCGAATATAGGCAGGATTATCATCCTGTACCAGCTCCTTCATTAAGGCCTTGGTCAGATACTGGTCACTGGGGAAATAAATGCGTAAACCCGGAATGGAGCCCATAGTAGCAATATCCGTGGCCGAATGATGCGTCATGCCCAAAGCGCCGTAACTTACACCACCACTAATCCCAATCAACTTAACATTGTTATGCGAATAAGCCACATCCACCTTGGCTTGCTCCATACTGCGAGTAGACAGGAAACTTGCTGGTGAAACAGCAAAAGGCCTCTTGCCTGCGCTAGCCAGCCCAGCACTTATGCCCACCAAATTCTGTTCCGCAATGCCCACTTCCACGAACTGATCCGAATGCGCCTGCGCGTAATCACCCAATCCACCTGAGCCACGAGAATCACTGCAAAGAACAACGATATCTTTGTTTTTCTTTGCTTCTTCATCGAGGAATTCTGCCATAACCTTTTTTATTGCCTTACTCATAATACTGCCTTCCTTTCATTCAATTCTGCGATTGCGGCCTCTGCCTGAGCTGCCGTTGGAACCTTATGATGCCATGCCACTTGATTTTCAATAAAGGAAACGCCTTTTCCCTTGGTGGTATTGGCAATAATAACAGTTGGTTTTCCCTTTGTGTGTTTGGCTAAATCTACAGCATCATCTATAGCCTGCATATCGTTGCCCGAAATTGAAATCACATTCCACCCGAAAGCAGCCCAACGTTCCTCAGCACTGTCCTGAGCCATAACCTGTTCGGTTGTTCCAGATATCTGCAGCCGATTTCTATCTACAAACGCCGTGAGATTATCTAGTTTATACTGATAACCTGCCATAGCGGCTTCCCATACCGAGCCCTCATCACATTCACCATCTCCCATAACAACATAAGTGCGATAAGGGCGCTTCTCCATACGGGCAGCAAGTGCCATCCCTACACCAACGGACAGGCCATGCCCCAAAGATCCGCTGTTGACTTCTATGCCAGGAATCTTATTGTTCGGATGTCCAATAAATTTAGATTGATACTTAGCGTATGTCACCAACTCGTCCTTAGGGAAAAATCCCTTATCCGCTAATATCGCATAAAGCGCCTCCACACAATGCCCCTTGCTTAGAACGAATCGGTCGCGATCCGGATCATCCAACTGCTCTGGACTAATATTCATCTGCTTATAATAAAGATCCACCAATATATCCGTCACGCTCAAATCGCCGCCAATGTGGCCTGTCCCAGCACGCTGAATCATAGTTACAATGTCCTTGCGAATGTCAATTGCTTTTGCTTGAAGATCCATTTTTCATTCTCCCCTTAAATATGATTTTACTTCATCCTCAATCGGATCATAAAAATCTGCCTTTATCCCCATATATTTGCAAGCCTCATAAAGTATCGGAACAACATCTTCATGAATCCCTACGCAATGATGAATATAGGGTCCTTCAACAATCTTTGCTTCTAAGCGTTTGATATTTTCAACTTCTATCCATAAGTATGTCCCCATGCAGTTAGGACCATCCACACCTTTCGCATTGCCTAACAATAATGAGTAGCTGCCATTGTCTCCATCGAATCTGGCCAGCGTAATTTTACCATGCTTGGCCTCTGCAGTTAAACTGCCCGGATAATCAAAGGCCAACGGATAAGTAAGCTTCGGAGTCTCTTTAGCAACAGAGATAGGCCACGGTCCGCAATGCTGCAAAAGTTCACCATTTTCTATATCAGGATGCCGGATAGTCCAATCAGCAAAGAATGAACGTTTTTGTTCCCGGCTTGCTGCTTCCACGAGCAATGCTGTAACTGCCCCATGAATATCCGTCTCACAAACCATAGGCACCCCCACTTCATTAAGCAAGGCATTAGCTGCGCATGGCATAATTCCCAATTCCTGCTGCAGCGCGTTCCAGCATTGTATAGCTCCGGCATTGCAATGATATCGGGCCAGTAAATGCTTCATGGCCACATACAATCCAGCTACATTTTCTACTTCCTCCGGCTTTATCTTCACCACAAAATTATTGTTGATGTATGTAATTACATCTTTAACTTCATTTTTTTCCGCTTTTGCTTTGTTTACCTCTGCGGTAAGTTCCGGCAGCGGTACAGGCGCCAACTGAATATTGAATTTTTCCAGCAATTCGCCTTCATTGCACATCGTCGACCAAAAATCAAACGGACGCGGGCCAATCTGTAAAATTCGTATATTACAAAATGTTTTGACCACTTTGCAAACAGCCAAAAAGTCCTTAACCCCCCGGGCAAAAACCGGATCATCCAAACGACAATTCGTCAGATAAGTAAATGGAACACCAAAACGACGCAATACCTTTCCTGTAGCAAACAAGCCGCACTGGCTGTCGCGCAGTCGAACACCGTTTTCATCCGGACGCTCATCCAACGGTCCCCATAACAGCACAGGGACATGCAGCTCCTTAGCCAATCTGGCACATTCATACTCCGTACCAAAATTACAATGCGGCAAAAAAAGCCCGTCTATTTTCTCTCGTTTAAATTTTTCTGTTATTTTAAGCCGATCCGCTTCATCATAGAGCAGCCCTTCCTCATTGACATCTTCAATATCCACAAAGGAAACACCCAATTCCAGCAAGCGTTCCTTGGTTAAACCACGGTACTTTATCGCATCCGGCGCACTAAAAATACTACGTCTGGTTGGCGCAACCCCTAATTTAATCTCATTCATTCTGATTCCTCCTTAATAGTTTGGGTTTTCTCACCTCACTGGACACAGTATAAACCTTTTAATTAAATAAATCAATAGTTTTAATTAAAATTTCAGCGTGGATAATGTATTTTTTTTATTTTTATTCCGTATATATTATTTTTCTTCCTTTATTGCTTTGTTTTTTTCGCAAATTTATAGGTATTTAATACAGAATACGTTAAAAAACTATTGATTTTAATTAAAATTAGTGGTATTATTTAAAAAGTTCTTTGAATTTATTAAAAAGGAGTGCGATTAGTTATGCAAAACGATTCAGGCAAAATTAGTATTCGCGAAAAGATTTGTTACGGCTTAGGAGACTCATCCGCAAACATCTTTTTTGGCATGACCATGATGTTTCTTCCGTATTTCTATACGGATGTGGTCGGTCTTACAGCCGGTGCTATGGGGGTATTATTCCTCATCGCTCGACTGGTAGACGCCTTTTCCGACCCCTTCATTGGAAATTTTGCGGATCGCCGAGAAACAAAATACGGGCACTATCGCCCATTTCTGCTTTATCTGGCCATCCCTTATGGACTTTCCTGCTTTTTAGTATTTCTAGCCCCCAGCCTATCTTATACAGGAAAATTAATTTACGCCTTTGCTACATATATCTTTCTAATTCTAATGTATGCCAGTACTGTAGTCCCCTATGTAGGACTATTATCTGTCTTGACCAGTGATCCTGCGGAGCGTCTAAGTATAAACTCCTATCGCTTCCCACTGGCAAAATCTGCTTTTCTGCTTTGTTCGACTGTTGTACCGATGTTTGTGGCCACATACGATAAAGCACATGAAGCACAGGCTTACAGCCATGCCATGATCATCATCGGTATTTTGGCAGCCGTCTGCACGCTGGCATGCTTCTTTGGAACCAAAGAACGCAGTAAACCGCTCATTGTCAAAGACAAGAATGATACCCTGTTATCTAAAATCAAAATTATTGCAAAAACAAAAACATTACGCAGTTTTTATATTTTCTTTGCTCTAACGCAGGCAGCTTTCACCTTCAAAGGCAGTTCAGCTATATACTATGCAAAATACTATCTTGGACAAAATGATGGCTATCTTACTGGTCTGCTGTCGGCCTTTTCCATCGCGGGAATCATCGCGCCCATTGTATCCATGTGGCTTATCCGCAAGAATATATTTAATAAAATTGCCATGCTAAAAGCTGCCACCCTTGGTGCAGCGCTCACGGCAGTCCCTATCCTCGTAATCCCTTCAGAATATCATATGTTGTCTTCCTCATTCTTAATTCTCTCTACCTTTTTTGGCGAACTGGGAATTGTTGTTTACTGGGCTTTACCAGCAGATTGTGCAGATTACTGCCAGTTAAAATTCAATAAAAAAATGGCCGGTGTATTAGGTGCTGTCGCCCTATTTTCACAAAAATTTGCCATGAGTCTGGTTGGGGCCGGGATTGGCTTTATCCTTTCATTAGTAAACTATCAACCAGGCGCTGTCGTTACCTCCGAGGTTGCTAACGGCATTCTCGTAATAACCGCCGTTCTCCCTATTGCCTGCCATATCATCAGTTATTACTTCCTTGGACAATACGAGCTTGATGAATCAGCCGTTGACAAAATCCATTCAGAACTCGAAGTCATGTATGCCAAAGCATAAGCCTTAACCCACAGGTACAAATACAGAAAAACAGTAAAGCAGCACCTATTCTAATGCTTCCTTACTGTTTTTCTTTACTATCGCTATGTTAAGTGGTAGACTTTTAATGGAACGAAAACTTAATTTCAACTATTCAACGCAAGGGGGAATACCATGGCCGCAGTAACAATCAAAGATATCGCAACACAACTCGGAGTATCACCGGCCACAGTTTCTCTTGCCTTAAACGGACGTCCTGGCGTCAACGAAGAAACACGTACATCTGTTCTCAATCTAGCGAATCAACTTGGCTACATTCCCAATAACACCAAAAAGACGTTTCCTCAACAGGAAGTTATTCACTTTCTGATTTATCGAAAATCAGGGCGCATCGTCACCAATACCCAGTTCTTCACCCGTCTTATTGAATCCGTAGAAAAAGCCATTCGCTTACAAAACTACGGTCTTGCCATAAAATACTGTGAGGGTCCGCTGCAGCTGGAAAAATCCATCGCAGACATTTCCGCTGCTCAAGATTTGGGTATTCTGATTTTGGGAACAGAGATGAACATTGCCGATCTTGCTATTGTGGAAAAATCTTCCATCCCCTTGATTATTCTGGATAATGAACTGGCCTCTTCCACTTTAGATATGGTATCTATTCATAACTACAGCGGTATTTGGCAGGCGGTTCAATATTTACACGAGCAAAACATAACCGATATCGGTTACTTGAAAAGCTCTATCAGCATTACCAATTTCGATATGCGTTTCATGTTTTATACTTATATCCTTCCGCAATTTGGAATAGATGTTCACCCTGAAAAAGTCTTCACACTCGCGCCTGACATTAATGAGGCTCAACTTGATATGCAAAACCAGCTGGCTGCTGATGCCAAAATTCCCGCTGCTCTACTCGCCGATAACGATTTAATCGCTATTGGTGCTGCCAGAGCGCTCCAAAACGCTGGTTTTAAAATTCCACAGGATGTATCACTCATTGGTTTTGACAATATTCCATTTGCCGAATACTTCCAGCCTGCATTATGCTCCATTGAGGTTCCTTGTGAGGATTTAGGTGCACGCGCAGTAGAAACGCTGCTATGGCGTATAAAAAATCCGCAGGCGGCCCCCCAGCATATAGCTGTAGGAACAACTCTCATCCTACGGAACAGTGTTGCCCAGCTATAATATTCAACACACAAAGAAAGAACCCCGCTGACACCAAAAGTCAACGGGGTTCTTCTTTTCTGCTGTCCATCCACGAAATCAGCTGAAAAGAACTACTGCCAAACAAGCCAAAACCAACTTCAAGCTGTCAAGCTTCACGTTACACACTCCTTACCGTGCATCCAGCAAAGTTTTTGCATCCAGCACCCTGTGTAAACCGTTGCATTTATTATACTCTTGTCCATCTGAAATAGCAATATAAAATTTAGCGCGTCCGATTGCGCCACCGCCAGTTTGCCCGTGGATGAAAGAGATGCCAGCCATAGTACAGGGCACCAAAACGGATGCCAATCACCAGCACAAAACAAATCCAGGCCATCGTCACCGTATCCACATAATTCTGCAATGCACAGGAAATCACTGCCCCAAGTAGTGCTGCTGTCGCATAAATATCCTTGTACAATACCCCCGGCATGCGATGCGCCATCAAATCCCGCAAAACGCCACCGCCTACTGCGGTGATTACCCCCAAAAGCACCGGCAGCACATAGGGATTGCCCGTTTCCCGCGACAACCCGGTCAGCATCCCCGTAATCGTAAACGAGGCCAGTCCCACCGTATCAAACATATTGTAAAGCCAAAGCATAAAATATTTATTGGGCGGGGAATACGGCCAAAAGCTATAGAGCACCGACACCACAATCGCAATGATAATCGACAGCATAAAGTCGGTAATATTACATAATGCCATCGGCGGCGTAATCCCCACGAGCACATCACGTACCATACCACCGCCCACTGCCGTAAGCGCCGCCAGTACAATCGTGCCAAAAATATCCATCTTGCGCTGAATGGCAACCATTGCCCCGGATATCGCAAACGCAATAGTGCCCATAATATCAAAAATAACCCAGGTCAGACTATCCATAAATTTTTGAGTCCTTTCTAAAAATCATCATTGCTATTGTACTATGAAAATTTAACGAGTCAAGCCCTTCTTGCTTATATAACGATACACGAAAAGGCAGCACCCTCATCCTGTCACGAGCGTGCTGCCTTCACATACGATATTCCATTATCACTTAATCCCTTTCTCACCGCATCCACACGATGAGTCTTGCTGATCAATCCCTTCGCCTGATTCGACCCAAATCAGACGGTCGTGCTAATGCCCGCATCAGCTGTGGTGCCATCGGCCAGCGGCGTACCGTATCCCCGCATAAGCTGCTGGGCCAATACGCTCGTTCCATCCAGTTTGGCTTCGGAAATCACCTGATTCCCCTCCACCTTCAGAATAACCAACGAACCATCGGAAAGCAATTTGGTCAGCGTCACCGGAGCAACTCCGCTTTCCACTTCTGCGCTTGTCTCAGTCTGCGCAGCCGTGAGCTTAGCCAGAATCTGACCAAAAGTACTTGCTGCCGAATGCAGATTGTAATCTGTCCGGGCATGTTCCTGCTGCTGCCAATAGTTCAGGCTGCTGGCGGCAGCAATGGTATTGATACTCATAAGGGCCTCCTTTCTTTCCTAGTCAGAAAAAAATCCTGCACTTATACTATCGCATAAATGCAGGAAAAATTAATAGTTGTTCTCAAATTTTAATCCAAAATTAATTATTCAAACTCAATGGTTGCAGGCGGCTTGCCGGTGCAATCATACATTACCCGGTTTACCCCCTTGACTTCATTGACAATGCGGGTCGTAACCGTCTGCAGCACTTCCCAGGGCAGCTGGGCACTTTCAGCCGTCATAAAGTCCGAAGTCATAACCGCCCGCAGCGCAATGGCATAATCATAGGTACGGCCATCACCCATGACGCCTACAGAACGCATATTCGTGAGCGCAGCAAAATACTGACCCAGGTTCTTATCGGCACCAGCCTTGGCCACTTCCTCACGATAGATGGCATCGGCTTCCTGCACGATTTTTACCTTTTCCTCGGTGACTTCACCGATAATGCGGATGCCAAGTCCCGGTCCGGGGAACGGCTGGCGGCTGACGAGATATTCAGGAATGCCCAGCTCGCGGCCGGCATTACGCACTTCATCCTTAAACAGCAGGCGCAAAGGCTCCACGATTTCCTTGAAGTCCACAAAATCCGGCAGACCGCCTACATTGTGATGGGATTTAATCACAGCCGATTTGCCTAGCCCGCTTTCAATCACATCCGGATAGATGGTGCCCTGTACCAAAAAGTCAACGGCACCAATCTTCTTGGCTTCTTCCTCGAATACGCGGATAAATTCCTCACCGATAATCTTGCGCTTGGCTTCCGGCTCCGTTACACCTTTAAGCTTGGCATAGAAACGGTCTTTAGCATTAACGCGGATAAAGTTCACATCATAGGGACCGTTTTCACCGAACACCGCCTCAACCTGATCGCCTTCATCCTTGCGCAGCAGGCCATGGTCAACGAATACGCAGGTCAGCTGCTTGCCGATAGCCTTGGACATAAGCACGGCAGCCACAGAGGAATCCACGCCACCGGACAGGGCGCAGAGTGCCCGGCCATTGCCGATTTTTTCTTTGAGTTCAGCAATGGTCTTTTCCACGAAAGAATCCATCTTCCAATCGCCAGCGCAGCCGCAGACATTATAGACGAAGTTCTTGAGCATAACCTGCCCCTGCACCGTATGCATAACTTCCGGATGGAACTGGACAGCATAGAGATTTTCGGCTGCATTTTCCATAGCCGCTACAGGGCAGACCGGCGTATCTGCAGTTACCTTGAACGCAGCAGGTGCATTGGCGATATAATCCGTATGACTCATCCAGCAGATGGTCTTTTCATCCACACCCACAAAAAGTTTGGAAGCTGTATCCTTAATCGTGACCTCCGTCTTGCCGTATTCACTGGTCGGTGCCGTATCCACCTTGCCGCCCAATTTATGCGCCATAAGCTGGGAACCATAGCAAATGCCCAGTACGGGAATCCCCAGCTTAAAAAGTTCCTCACTGCAGGTAGCAGAATCTTCCTTATAAACGCTGTTCGGACCGCCGGTGAGGATAATGCCCTTGGGTGCCATTTCCCGAATCGCATCCAAAGACAGGGTATGCGGATGAACCTCACAGTAAACATGATTTTCCCGCACCCGCCGGGCAATCAGCTGATTGTACTGCCCGCCAAAATCCAACACCAAAATCATTTCATTTGCCGGCTTGCTCAAAATATCGTCCTCCTATATCAATGTCCACAAATCTTTCTAACGATTATAACATAAGGCCACGCTATTGAAAAGCTGAAAAGTTACGGAGTATGAATTCGCAGCACAAGGCGGCGGGTGGGGACAGGGATAACTTTCCTCCACTTAGACAAGCTTGTCAAACGTTCCGGAAAGTCATCCCTGTCCCCCCCGCCTTAGGCATTGCACTACTATGGGATATACGCATTAAGCCCGTGAAACCGGTGGTATTTTTCCGCAGCTTTTGACAAGCCTGTCTATGGCGGAGGAAAAATACTACCGGTTTCACGGGCGTCTTTGCACAACACTGTGACAAACAAAAAAGCACCGCCGAAGCGGTGCTATAAAGTTCATATGGCAGGGGTAGCTGGACTCGAACCAACGCATGCGGGATTCAGAGACCCGTGCCTTACCAACTTGGCGATACCCCTGTGTCTTTGGCGTCGCGCCATCAACAATAAATATTATAGCGGCCAGTCTTTCAACTGTCAAGCACTTTTTTTAATTTTTTTCAAAAATATTTTTAAAGCGCTTAAATTGTCTGCAACTGCCAGTTTCCATCCCCTGCCAGTTTCAATTCCTGCTCATGCTGTGCATACAAGGTCGATCGGTGTCCCACGCTGACGACCCCCATTTGCGGCAGCTCTTTCTTCAATAATTCATACACTTCAGCTTCCCGCGGTTCATCCAACGCCGAAGTCGCTTCATCGAGGAATACCCAGTCCGGCTTTTGCAGGAGCACTCGTGCAAAAGCCAGCCGCTGCTGCTCGCCCAGGGACAAAATCCGGCTCCAGTCATCCACTTCATCCAGCCGCGTCACAAATTTATCCAAACCGACTTTGACCAAAACCGCCTGCAAAGCCTCATCACTGCCTGCCGCCGTCCCCGGATAATACAACGCGCGGCGCAGACTGCCCAACGGCAGATACGGCTTTTGCGGCAGGAACAGCAGACGGCTGTTCTTCTGCAGCGAAAGTTTTCCCTTACCATAAGGCCAGATTCCCGCCAATGTCCGCAAGAGCGTACTCTTGCCACATCCCGAGGAACCCGTCACGAGCAGACGGCTGCCGGCTGGTAAAGTCAGACTGCAGTTTTCCAACAAAACCCGGCTGTCCGGCAGTTGTACACGCAAATCCTCCACACGCAGTTCCGTGTCATCAGCCGTTTGCGGCCGGACACCATTTTCTACCATTTCCGCCCGCTCCATATGTTCGGTAAAGGTATCCAGTCGTTTTACGACCGCCGCCAACTGCGCGATGCTGTCATAGGACTCCACAAAATAGGACAAGGCATCCTGCACGCGGCCAAAAGCCGAAACCGTCTGCATAAGACCGCCCAGAGCAATGGCTCCCGCAAAATATTGCGGAGCAGCCAGGATAAGCGGTACGATAACCGCCAGCTGGGCATAACCATTCACATAGAAATTCAGGATTTTGGTCTGTTTCATGAGCTGCCAGAAATTGCTAATCACCTTGGCAAAGCGCTCATGAAAACCTTTATTCTCAGCATTTTCACCGCCATAAAAGGCAATGCTCTCGCTGTTTTCCCGCACCCGCATCATATTGAAACGGAAATCTGCCTCAAAACGCTGCTGTTCAAAATTCAGACCGATAAGCTTGCGCCCCACCAGATGTGCACAAACCGTACCAATGCCGGAATAGACGAAGGAGAACCAGAACATATAGCCATAGATAACGATATCCTGCCCTCCGAGGTTCAGCGTAAAGGCTCCCGACAGATTCCACAATACTACGCCAAATGCCACTAATGTAGTCAATTGTTTCAAAAAGCCAATCAACAACTGCAGGGACAGATTCACAAACTGATTGATGTCCTCACTGATTCGCTGATCGGGGTTATCGGTATCGCTGTTTTGCACCTGCAAGCGATAATAGACCTGCCCTTTCAACCAGCGGGACAAATATTTATCCGTCAGCCAGGTGCGCCATTTAATCTGCACAGCCTGCCGCAGATAAATCGCATAAACCGCAATGACGATATAGAGCATTGCCAGCCCTGTAAACTCACCCACGAGCGGCCAGAACGAATCCACCTGATACTGCTGCAAGGCATTATAGAACTCATTGTACCAGCTGTTCAGCCGGACAAGAAGATATACCCCGAAAAAATTCAGCCCGATAACAAAAGCCAGAAGTCCCCGGGCCTTCCACTTATGTTCACTGTTCCAATACCCGCGGAACAAGTGCCAAAAGATGTGCCATGCACTCCTTTTCCCCATGTCAATCACCCCAAAATAAAAGAGATTGCCCCGTAAAACAGGACAATCTCAGTATAGACCTTTCAGTTGCCTATGGCAATAAAAACTATCAGCCAATCATCTTTTTCATATCTTCTTCCACCGTAGAAATCGTGCCGATGCCAAAGTTTTCCACGAGCACCTTCGCCACGTTCGGGGACAAAAATGCCGGCAGCGTGGGGCCAAGATGAATATTCTTCACCCCTAAATGCAGGAGCGCCAGCAGGACGATAACGGCCTTCTGCTCATACCATGCGATATTATAGGCAATGGGCAGTTCATTGATATCATTAAGCGCAAAAACTTCCTTTAACTTCAGCGCAATCAACGCCAGACTGTAGGAATCATTGCACTGTCCAGCATCCAACACACGGGGAATACCGCCGATATCGCCCAAACCGAGCTTGATGTATTTATACTTGGCACAACCTGCCGTGAGGATAACGGTATCCTGCGGCAGCGCCTTGGCAAATTCCGTGTAATAATCACGGGACTTCATGCGGCCGTCACAGCCGGCCATAACCACAAACTTGCGGATAGCACCGTTCTTAACCGCCTCCACGACCTTATCCGCCAAAGCAAAGACCTGCTCATGAGCAAAGCCGCCCACAATCTGCCCCTGCTCCAACTCCTGTGGTGCCGGACACTTCTTCGCTAGTTCAATCAAAGCCGAAAAATCCTTCATACCATCTTCCTTGGTCTCGATATGCACGCAGCCGGGCACACCCGTTGCCCCCGTGGTAAAGAGACGCGCCTGATAATCTGCCTTAGGCGGCACCACACAGTTGGTGGTCATGAGAATCGGCCCGCCAAAGGCCGTGAATTCTTCCTTCTGTTTCCACCAGGCATTGCCATAGTTGCCGGCAAAATGCGCATACTTCTTGAATTTCGGATAATAATGAGCCGGCAGCATTTCACCATGGGTATAAACATCCACGCCCGTGCCTGCCGTCTGTTCAAGGAGCATTTCCAAATCCTTGAGGTCATGACCGGAAATCAATATACCGGGATTTTTACGCACGCCCAAATCCACCTGTGTTATTTCCGGCTGACCATAGGTTTCCGTATTCGCCTTGTCTAAAAGCGCCATACCATCTACGCCCCATTTGCCTGCCTCCAACGTCAGAGCAGTCAGTTCATCTCCGGTCAGGCTGTCATCTAAGAGTTTTGCCAGCGCTGACTGCACAAAGGCATCTATTTCTTCATTTTCATACCCCAGCACATTGGCATGTTTCTGATAAGCAGCCAAACCTTTAAGCCCATAGGTAATCAGTTCACGCAGGCTGCGGATATCCTCGTTCTCCGTGGCCAGTACGCCAACATCAGCCGCCTTTTGGACAAAAGCGTCGCGCCCGGCCTGCCAGAGTGCTGCCTCCGGCAGATTTTCCTGCGACTTCAACTCCGCGAGCAGAGCCTGTTTAACTGCCAGTGTTTCCTCAATACGCTTTACAATGGCCTCCCGGTCAAAATTAGCGTTGGTAATGGTGATAAAGAGATTGATGGTAACGAGATAATTTACCTCCGGTGCCACCTTTTTTCCCTCCAGGCGCAGGCGACTCGTAACGGCCGACAATCCCTTAGTCACATAGATTAAGAGGTCCTGCATAGCTGCCACTTCCGGCGTTTTTCCACAGACCCCCATTTTTGTGCAGCCCTTGCAGCCTGCTGTTTCCTGACACTGATAACAAAACATTTTCGTTTCCATAAAGCACGCTCCTTATATCCATACACCTTTTTCCATTTATAGTGCCTATTATAGACAGAAAAAAAATCCGCAACGGTAACAAGTGTTACAACTGCAGATTTTTGCATGTAAAAAGGCCGCAAACCAATTGGTCTGCGGCAAAAAATCTTTGTTAGGCCGATATATCCACATTCCCACCAGGAGCAGCTTTCGGTTTGTAATTGCTGATTTGAGCGTTAGCCTGTTGGAAGCGGCTATGGCCCAAGCTGGTTTCCGTGCCGAATTGCGATACGCGCGTAACATCCAGGGCTGCTTTCATGCCTTTCGCCATATTCGACTGACCTTGTTCGGCAATCTCTTTCACCTGCTGCTGGAACTTACTGGAGCCAAGCTTGGTCTCCGTACCAAAATTGGACACCTCATAGTAGGACTTAGCCTTATCCATGATTTGCGAGGTATTTTGCATTCCCTCGTTATTTGTCTTTTGGTTGTCCTGCTGGAACTTGCTGGAACCTATCTTCGTGTCTGTACCGAAATTGGAAACTTTATAAATAGCTGCTGTTTCCTGAGCAATTTCTTTTGTCTCCCGCTCACCAATGCTGATAACGGTATCATTGCTCCGCTGAAACTCACTGGAGCCCAGCTTTGTCTCGGTACCAAACTGCGATACTTTAGAATAGGATGCAGCCTGATCGCTACGTTCTTTGGTCGCTTGCATTCCCACAGAATGAACCTCGCGATTAATTTGCGGGAAACTCGAAAGCGTCGTAGCACCCACACCCGAGATACCCATAATCGATCCCTCACTTTCCCTGAGACAATTCTTAATCCTTTATATAGGTATACAGCCCTAGCTTAATTATAATCTCTTTCCATCGGATTTTCAACCATTTAACCGTTATTTGTTATTATTGTTTCGTTGTATTCCGCCCCAAAAATCCATTATCACGTTCTGCATCCACCGAAATTTTTTCTGCTTTTTGCGTCCGCGGGCGTAAAATAATACGCGTTCCTACCTGGGCAGTACCATCTGCCTCCTGCAGGGGTATCCAAAAAGAAACACAGGTTCCCCGTTCCAGTTCTGTATCCATGCTCATGCCACCGCCCATGAGCTCTACCAATTCCCGGGAAATCGTAAGTCCCAGTCCTTTACCGCCAATTTTACGGGTAATACGACTATCAGCCTGTGCAAAAGGATGAAAAATCTTATCCTTGATGTGCTCATCCATGCCGCTGCCCGTATCTTCCACACTGAATTCCAGTGTAGGCCGGCCCTTGCGCTCGCTGCGGTACACAGCCAAAGTAATCTTGCCCTTTTCCGTAAAATTCAAGGCATTCGTCAGGATGTTATGCAGTACCTGCCGAATACGCAAACCATCCCCACAGACCAACCGGGGCAAATTCGCATATTTGGGCACCACAAAGCGAAGGCCCTTCGCCGTTGCCAGCTGCCGATAAATATCCGCCATCCGTTCAAGCGTTTCCTGCAAATCAAAATCCGCCCGTTCCAGTTTCATCTGGCCATTTTCCAGTTTGGCAAAGTCCAAAATATCATTTAAAATGCACAACAAGTCATCCGTACTGCTTCTGACGTTCTGCAGACACTGCTGTTGTTTCGGAGACAACGGCTCTTGTCCGGCAAAATCGAGCATACCGATAATTCCATTTAACGGCGTGCGGATTTCATGCCCCATAATGGACATGAATCGCATCTTGCTGCGGTTCGCCTCCTCTGCGGCCCGCTTTGCTGCTTCCAGTTCCCGCTCATACTGTCTGCGCTCGGACACATCCGCAATGGTCACGATTATCTGTTTTTCCCGTCCTTCTCCTATTTGCGATACACCCAGATTCAGCCACAATCTTTCCCCAGATTGAGCATTTTTCATCTGCATGGGAAAATCGCTGCTGAACGCATCATCAGCCAGGGCCGCCTCTACATTGCGCCGCACCGGACAATGCCGACAATTTTTTCCATGACCACAGCCTTTCTCCAAACTGTTTTCACAACAAAAAGCATCACCAAATTGACGACCAATAACATTGCGCCCATCTACCTGCATCAATGTTCTGCCCATCTCATTTATCGCCAACACAGCACCTTCAGCATCCAACAGGCATAGCCCCACCCTGGCTGCCGAAAACACCGCCCGCATATAATCCTCTCCGGAGTTCCAATCTTCCGTCTGTATTTTATATGCCGCCCGCATAAATCCACCCCCAAATCATTAGCATTCATAATGCCTCCACGCATAATCATAAACACTAATAATCAAGAGGTAATACACCTAATCTCTACTATAAGGATAGCATAAAATCCTGTTTTTGTATAGAAAAACCTTTCCCGGCTAATCGAAAAAGATTAGCGGGAAAGGTTTTGCATTATTCTTTATACCTTGAATTTCTGCACTTCCGCCTGCAGTTCCATCGCCATCTTGGCGAGGCTGTTGCTGGCATGAGCAATTTCCTGTACCGAGGCACTCTGCTCCTCGGTCGCCGCCGATACGGTTTCTGCTTCTTCAGCAGCACTGCGGCTCGTTTCTTCGATGGTGCGGATATGGGCTACAATCTCCTGCCCGCTTTCCGCCATACCGCTGATGGCCTGGGAAATTTCCTGTACCTGCGTGGATACATCCTCGACGATTTCAATAATCCGCCGGAAGGATTCACCCATGGACATGATGTTTTCCGTGCCCACGCGGACTTCTTCACTGCCGGCCTTCATGCCCGCCACAGCGTTATCCGTATCCCGGCGGGTTTCGGTAATCAACGAGGCAATGCGCTGGGCGGCTTCCTGGGAGGATTCGGCCAGTTTGCGCACTTCATCGGCAACTACGGCAAAGCCGCGGCCATGTTCACCGGCTCTTGCCGCTTCAATAGCGGCATTGAGTGCCAAGAGGTTCGTCTGTTCCGAGATACTGGAAATCGTATCGACAATCTGGCCGATTTCACTGGAGCGTTCGCCCAGAGCCGTTACCACCTTGGTGGATTCGAGCGTGGATTCTTCAATGCGCTTAATCTGTCCGACCGCTTCATTGAGCGTCTTGCCGCCGTCACGGGCGACTGCCGAAGCCTCACGGCTATGGCTGGCAGCCTCATTGGCCTTGCCTGCGATACTCTGAATCGTATCATTCAGGTTTTCAATCGCACCAGAGGTGGAATTTACCGCATCGAGCTGTTCGCTCGTGCCCTGTGCCACCTTGACAATGCTGTCGGCCACCTGATTGGAAGCCTGTGCCGACTGTTCCGTGGTAGCATTCAGTTCCTCAGCCGAAGCAGACAAGCTTTCCGACGATGTGCTCACGCTGGAGAGCACATCCCGCACGCCGCCGCGCATATCGCGCACAGCCTCAGCCAAACGTCCCAGTTCGTTATTGACCGTAATCTGGGACGGACGATTGCGGAAATCGCCGCCAGCCAGCAGATGCATTTCCTCCATCATCACAGCCAGAGGCTTCATGGAGCGGTTTACCGTCAGCATAACGCCCAGGGAAATCAGGACAATCAAAGCCAGGGAAATTCCGGCCATGATTTTGAGCACATTGCCTACCGGAGCAAAGAGTTCGTCTTCATAAGCAATGGTTGCCAGCCCCCAGCCCGTGGCTTTGATGGGATTATAGAAGGCAATCATATCCTGGCCATCTGCGCGGGTGAATTTGTAGAATCCTGCTTCACCGGAAAGCATTTTTTCACCGAGCGTGCGCAGAGCCGGGTCATCTTCTTCGGAAATCTTTTTCTTCATGATGGCGCTTTCATCGGGATTGACAATATAAGTACCTTCCTTGGAAATGAGCAGACTGTAGCCGTCTTCACCCAACTTCAAATCATTGACCTTTTCCACCACGGCATCGACATAGATGGCCGCCAGCACCATGCCCACATTGGCACCGGAAGTATCCTTAGCCAGGGCAATGGAGTTGACAATGATTTTGCCCGTGGCCTGTGAAACCACCGGCGAGGACATAAAGCTGTCCTGTGCCCCCGTCATGGTCTGCTTATACCAGGCCTTATCGGCATTATGCATTTCCTTGAAACCGGCCTTGGTTTGTCCATAGAGCACGCCCGAGCCGTCAAACGGCCCCCAGCTTACGCTGTCATAGATGCCAGGATAGATTTTGTTCATCAGGTTCAAACGATAGACATTGTTGGCATTCATGAGTTCCGGAGCTTCCTTCAGGTTCTTGGCTGCCGGATGATTGGCCGCATTCTGGGTTTCCAGCATGCGCGTATCCAGCCAGGCCGATACGCTGTTGGCGACTTCCTGCGCATTCTTCAATGAACTCGACGTAAGCTGTTCCTCGAAGGTCGAACCCACATAGCGGAAAATAATCCCCGCCATGAGCATCAGCCCGACCACGACAATCGGAATCACATACATGAGAATTTCCGTTTTTACCGTCCGTTCACCACTTGGCAAACCATTTCTGGCGTCCATAATATCCCCTCCACTACTGACTCATATCCCTATTTTTTACTGAAGCATTAAATATTCCAGTGAATCATTGCCCGCATAGACATCTCGAAATCGCCATCGTCAAAGGCTTCCATTTCCGGCAGCCAGTCTTCGGCGAACAAGGGCAAATCCTCCACCAGTTTCTTGATAAATTTGTTGACCGTCTGTAGTGCAGCATCATCCTGCGGGGAACTTAGGAATTCGCCCAGCACGCGGCCGACTTCTTCCATTTCCTCCGCCTGCAGATAGCGGGTGGCGCTGTCCAGACTGGACAGACGCAAAATGGGATAATTGATATTATCCTCAGCGGTCATGAGTTTTTCCGCTTTGACCAAAAGCCCGGCATACTTGAGCTTGTCCGCGATTTCATCCCCATCACAGCCATCCGGCAGCTGCACGAGCACCAGATGATTTTCCGTTGGACTGCAGATAAGCTTGCACCCTGCCCCCAAAAGACCATTTTCGAGGGCACGGGCATTATCCAGCACCTGCTGAGCATAATCCTGATACTCCATGCAGTCGGCTTCCTTAAAGACCAGGGCCAGGGATGCCAGCACGTTTTTCTTGAGGGAGCTGTGCCCTGTTTCAATCACGGTTCTATCCAATAACTCAGCGATTTTCTCCTTGCAGAGAATAATGCCGTTCTGCGGCCCATGCAGGGCATCGCTGGCGGCAAAGGTCGCCACATCGGCATAGGGTACGGGGGAAGGAATTTTCCCCGCCGCAATCAAGCCGGAGTTCTGCCCCAGGTCAATCCAAAGATACGCCCCGACTTCATCAGCAATTTTGCGCAGACCTGCATAGTCGATATTGCGCGGATAATTTACCGGGGAATAAATAATCATCGCCGGACGATGTTTTTGGGCCAATTCCTGCACCTTGGCAAAATTGAGTTCCAAGGTATCCGGCTCCACACCGAATTTCACGAAATTATACTGCAAATCGCCAGTGCAATGTTCGGATTTACGCAGATTGAACGAAAGTACCGTGTCCCCTTTTTTGAGCAGGGCCAGCATAACCACGCGGGAGGCAATCGCCAGACTCCCCGTACGCACAATCGCATGCTCTGCGCCAAAAATAGCACGCGCCCGCTCAGCCGCCAATTTTTCCAACCGGCTATGACGATGTGCCTTATGATGGTCGATAATTTCATCCCCGAGCGTACTGCCCTTCAAAAAGGACGCGAAGGGGGAAGCCGCATTCGTGGTCGGAATCAGCGAAAGCGTCGTCCGCTGCTGCTTTAATGCCTGCCGCAGCTGTCCACATAATTCCGGGTCAAAACTCTCCAGTTTCCGCAAAATCTTCTCGTTGGTCATATTTCCTGTCCTTTCTAATCTATAACTATTTTTATATCAATTTCATTTATATTTTTTATCTTTGTTTACTTCGACACACACAGAAAAAATCCTGCATGGTTTTGCCAAAGCAAAAAAAGAGGCATTAAAAGCCAACTGCCTGAATACAGGCGTTTTCGGCTTTTAATGCCTCATAATGGAGGGGGAAATTTTTACTTATTCATATCTTCCCATTTTTCTTCCAGTTCTTCCACGATGCGGGCATGTTCTTCTTCCGTCAGCGTTACCTTACCGCGGTAAACGAAGGCGGCGAGTACCAGCAGGATTACCGGTACAGCGAACATGATGAGCTGGAATTTCAGCAGGCTGCCAGCCGTGATGTCTGCAGCCGTAGCACCGCCGGTCATGCCGACCCATACAGCCGTCAGACCTACGATACCACCCGTAACGGCACCGGAGAGTTTATCCACCAGCGGACGTACGCAGAGGCAGACCGCTTCATCACGATGACCGAGTTTCAACTGGCCATATTCCACAGAGTCCGTGATGGTCATGAGAACCACCAGGAAGATAAGGGGCTGCGGAAGGTTGAAGAGACCAGCAGCAACCAGAGCCATCCAGACATTGGTGCCGGACAGTGCATAGAGAATCAGTGCAACCGTCATGATAGCCAAAGAGCTGAAGAACAGTTTGCGGCGGCTGAATTTCGTCGTGAGTACCGGGAAGAGCGCTACAGCCATCAGGCCGATTACGACGTTGATGATACCTAAAATGGAGAATTTCGTTGCATCACCGATGACATAGATGAAATAGTAAAGATTGAAGTTATTTACAATATTCTGTCCTAAACCCAAAATCAAATATGCGCAGGCTATCCACAGCAACTGGTCATTCTTGGCCAGAACCTTGAATACATCTTTGAAGGAGGTATCCACCTTGTTTTCACGCAGAGCAGATTCCTGCTCCTTGGTGCCTATCCCCAGGATGATGGCACCCAGCGTTGCGATACCGCCGCCGATGCAGGCAAAAGCAAACCAACCCTGCGGGTCACCAGCACCGCCGTTCTGATTGACGGAGAAATAGAGGACAATCGGCATAACCATGATGGTTACGAGCTGGCCGCCGAATACCGAACCGATACGGGCAACCGTAGCTGTGATTTCACGTTCATGGGAATCGAAGGAAAGTGCCGGAATCATGGACCAGATAGCCACATCCTTAGCGGAATAGAACACATCCATGATGAAGTAAACGATTGCGAAAAGAATCAAATAAAGCGTCGGATTGGAAACGGTGAGTCCGCCAAAATCCGTAAAGAGTGCAGCCAGCGTAATCGCTGCCACAAATGCACCCACAATAACCCAAGGCTTAAACCGGCCCCAACGGGTCTTCGTCTTGTCGATGATGTTACCCATGAACGGGTCAATGAAAAGTTCAGCCACACGCAGTACCATGATGATGGTGGTTACCACACCAATCATGTACGCATCCCGGCTGGGATTATTCGATGAAAAAAGGTTACTGGTAACGAAAATCATAAAATACGTTGCCAGCATGGCGTAAAATACGTCGTGTCCAAATGTACCGCAAGCATAAGCTATGCGCGGCCACATGCTGTTTTTCTTCTCTGCCACTGCTACCGCCTCCATAATTAACTCCTCCTAAAATCAGCCTTTTATTGTTCGCATATAGGCGATTAAGCCATCAGCAATTTTTTCCAAATCGCCGGAGCTGGTGTTAACGACTAAATCGTAATTTTCGCCAGCGCCCCAGGTAAGGCCCGTGTAGTAGTTATAATAACGGGCACGCTTTTCATCTTCCTTGTCCAGTTCCTTCAGGCTCTTGCCATCGTAAACTGCTTTGCCGCGCGCTTCCCGGAAGTCATCATCGGCACAGACGAAAATAGAGAAAACGTTATCTTTTTTCCGCAGAGCATAATCCGCGCTGCGCCCCAAGAAAATGCAAGGACCATCTTCAGCCAGTTTGCGGATAGCTGCCGACTCACTCATGAACATTTCCTGGCTGGAGCTGCCCATGTGCGTACCAAAGGAATGGAAGGGAATGAAGCTCATGGACAACGGCTTTACCTGATTTTCCATCTCCAGCAGTTCTTCCTCGCTCAAATCATCAATGCCCAATTTGGCAGCAGCGATATGAACAATCTGTCTGTCGTAAAGCTTTACCCCCAGCTTCTTGGCCAGGATTTCGGCCAGTTCCCGCCCACCGGCGCCATACTGGCGACTGATGGTGATAATCGTATTTTCCATTATGAGTCCCCCTTAACGTGTTTGGAAAACGATGTAAACGTTTTCTTAAACCGTAAAAAATAAATATCGCACTATCTCATCACTTTCTCACGAATCAATAGTAAACGATTTCTCTATGTATTATTATAGCGCGTTTTGTATATAATGCAATATGTTTGTAAAAAATAGTAATTTTCAGTTTATTTGCTGTGACTACATTTCTTAACAAACACATAAATTGCAGTTTGTCAGTGCGTACTGAAAGATTTTTGTTACAGCTCAGTTTGGGCGGAGGTGGTAATACTTTTCGCCGTTGCACTGAATGACCCACAAGTGAATGTATGGACTTTTTAGTTACCTGCGCCGGGCAAGACCGGCGGCGCGTATGTTCAGCCCAGTGTTTAGTCTGTACCATTTGTGGGCCAGTCCTCACTACGTTCGGACAGTCGTTCCACGGCGAAAAGCATCACCACCTCCGCCCTAAGTGATGTCCGTACAAACCATCAATTTCGT
>CACZIV010000008.1:89300-126630 GCA_902781305.1 Pseudoselenomonas ruminantium | reverse complement strand
CACCTTGTATTTAGCCGCATAAAAAAGGCCGACAGACAAATCTGTCGACCAAAGAAATCTTATATTTTTTTATTGTCCTCTTGACGGGGAGCAGTTCAATCACTCGGCCAGCCTTTCCTTATTTCGTTAACTTCATAACAATGACACCGCTCTTGGTATCAAAACTGCCTTTATATCCAGAAGTGCCGTTCCAAATCACCTTATCCGCCGAGCTTTCGTCGGGCCGTCCATAATGAACACTCAGTTTATGCAGAATCTCTGCAACTTCCCCGGTATCCATCAGCACTGCCTGTCGCGGACTTATGGAAAGACTATCAATACGGCCATACGCATCAACAGACTCCTGATACGCCGCCACCCCAATACTGCCATGGAATTCCTCAAACACATATCCCTTGCGCTGCAGCATGGTTGTATACCCCGGCATATCCGCCACATACGAACCCACCCGCGGCAAAGAATTCAACGCATTGATATAACTGCGCCCGGCCCCTGCCGCCAACACAGAACCTGCACAGAACACGACCACCATAGCCGCCATCATCAAAATCCGCCATAACTTTCCCATGCTGATACCTCCAATCCCTTACACATCAAAAATCGTCTGAATTTTGTTTCTCTATTACTATCATAAAGCATTTTTCAACAAAAAGCAAGAATTTTTCTAAACAAATGTCGTATTATAGTTATCTAATCTAAATATATGTCGTATTACCAAGTAAGGCAATATTAAGCCCGCATGGGGCTGGTGATGTTTTTCGCCGCGTTTGACAAGCCTGTCTAAGCGAAGAAAAATATTACCAGCCCCATGCGGGCGCCTTAGCACAACTATGTAATTACGCCAAATACCGCACCTCCCATTCTCCGGACCCAAACACCTGACTCGTTCCATTCTTGAAATCAAGCCCTTCTGCCGCCTGAACGCTTGCTCCTTCCGGCAAGGTCAGACGCGCACCGGCATTGGGCGGAACCGTCATTTTGACCGTTATCTCGCGGCCTGAACGTTCCCATTTTATCGCCGCCTTGCCATAGGGGGTTTCATGGCAGGCCTCGGCAAAATGCAAACTGCCGCCCGGCTGCGGGTGGAAATTGATGAGCTTATAGCCTGGCTCCCGTTCGTCATAATCCAGACCTGCACCATAACGATAGAGCCAGTCACCAATCGCACCATAGGCATAATGATTAAAGGAGTTCATATCGGGACTGCAGAAACTGCCGTCCGGCCGTTTGCCATCCCAATGTTCCCAAATCGTCGTTGCTCCCTGCTTCACCGGATAGAGCCAGCCCGGGAATTCCTCCCGTTCCAAAAGCTTCCAGGCTGCAGCAGTCTGGCCATTTTCCGACAAGGCTTGACACAGGCAAGGGGTTCCCATAAAGCCTGTCACCAAATGACCATCTTTTTCGAGCATATCCGCCAGTTCTTTTGCCAGCTTGGGACGTACATCCGCAGGCGCCAGTTTATAGGCCAGCACCATGGCATAGGCGGACTGCGTTTTCACCGTCAATTCACCTTCCGGCAGATAATTAGTCCGGAAACGACGCAACAACTTTTCCAATTTTTGATTAAACGCCGCTGCTTCCTGCAGATAGCCCAAGATTTTGGCACTGCGCGCCACAATCTCCAACGACACCAGATGATAGACGGAACAAGTAAACGGCGTAGGCGTTGCGCCCAGGGGTGTCTTGCCGTCACCATCCAGGGCCAGCCAGTCACCAAACTGCATCTTATAGTTAAACCGCCCCTGTTCATCCATGCGGGCCTCCATAAAGTAAACCCACTTTTTCATGGAATCATACTGACGGCGCAGAATGGCTATATCGCCCGTGGCCAGATAAAGGTTCCAGGGCACAATGGTCGCCGCATCCGCCCAGCCAGAGGCCCCATCCATGCCCATATGCTCAATCATCTCCGGCGTGGCCACAGGGGTCAGCACGTCCGGCACCACATGGGGAACAGCGCCGTTATCGGCCTGTTCTGCGACCAAATCGCCCAGCCATTTCTGATAAAAGGCATGGGTATTCACGAGGAAATTGGCCGTACTGCTGAAAATCTCTGCATCACCGGTCCAGCCCAGCCGCTCATCACGCTGCGGACAATCGGTGGGCACATCCAGGAAATTCCCTTTCAAGCCCCAAAGGATATTGTGCTGCAGCTGATTGATGAGCTTTTCCGAACATGCAAAAGAGCCTGTCTGCGGCATGTCCGAATGCAGTACCTGTGCCGTAAAATCATCAGCCTGCGCATCGTCCGGCCACTCTTCCAGCCATGCATATTGAAAGCCCTGATAGGTGAAATGCGGCGTAAATACTTCTTCCGCATCACTGCCCTTAATATAGGTAAGGGTTTCCTTGGCTTCCCGCAGATTTTCCAGATAGACATTACCATCCTTGTCCAGCACTTCAAAGCAATGCAGTTTTACCTGCGTGCCTTTTGCGCCCCGCACCTTGAACGTTACCCAGCCGGACATATTCTGCCCAAAATCGAGCACGCGCTCGCCTTTCGGGGTTACCAGCATTTTCTGAACCGGAATCTCCTCAGCCACACGAATGGGCGAGGCCGTCTGCGGCTGCAAATTGTTCAGCGGGTAATCGACACATTGAACCGTATGCCACATACCAGCCTCCGGTTCTGCTTTGCCGGCATCATAGGTTTCCCCGCCATAGATTTCTGCGAAAAGCACCGGGCTGTCCGCCCCCAGCCAGCTTTCATCCGTGGCAAAGACGTCCTCCGTACCATCCGTGTAACGCACATGCAACTGGCCAAAGAAGGCCGTCTGCTCACCATAGAGATTGCGCACATGATGGAAGGTCAGCATGCCCTTGTACCAGCCGGCGCCCATATGCGCCCGCAGTTCATTGCGGCCATTTTTCAGGTATTCCGTAACCTCGTAAGTCTGATAAGACAAGCGCTTCTGATAAGCCGTCCAGCCCGGTGCCAGTTCCTCCCGGCCAATCCGCTGTCCATTGATAAAGAACTGATACAGCCCCAAAGCCGTGGTATAAATTACAGCCTGTTCAACCTCTTTATCCAGTTGAATTTCTTTGCGCAAATACGTTCCCTTGGAATTATCCTTGTCCGCAAGCGTTTCTGCTGAAATAAACTTACCCTGCCAGTTTTCTGCGATATTTCCCGTCAGAAAGCTGACCGGCTCAGACCACGGACACCATTTTCCCTCGGCAGCCGCCCGCACGCGCACATAATAGCGCCTGCCGCTTTGCAGTTTCACATGCGGCTTGATTCCATTGGAATCCTTGCCCGCCATCTCACCGCTGTCATAGATTAACTGCGTAAAATCTGCCCGCTCAGCGGCCTGTATATGAAAAGCACTCTGCCGGAAATTCCTGCCTGCCGCCGCAAACTGCCAGCTAAGTACCGGAAAGCTCGTCACACCTGCTGCCTCTTCCATAAAATCCAACAAAATCTTTTTGATGGTAAACATACCGATTCCTCCCCGAATCCATATTGTTCTTGCGTCATTGCTATTGTAGCATGAAAAAAACGCCCTTTCACGTGACTTTCCGCGACTGCTAAAGGGATGTCGGAAATTGCTAAAAATTCTCCCTATATTCCTCTCCATATCGGACTTATGTCCTTTCCTTTTTTGTCCTTTTTTTCATAAAATAAAGATGAAAACGAATAGAACAAACTAAAACTTGATTTGGAGTGTTGATTATGGAAAACCAGGATTCCTTTGTCCTGCACGGAAATCTTATCTATACACCGGACAGAAATAAATTCATCTCGCTAAAAGACGGCTATATGGTTGTGGAAAACGGAACGATTACCTCTGTTTCTGCCGAAAAGCCTGCTATGGCAGACAGCCTGCCCGTAAAAGACTGTCAGGGAAAGCTGATTATGCCGGGTTTTGCCGATATGCATCTGCACGCCCCACAATACATCCAGATTGGCATGGGCATGGACTACAAGCTGTTGGATTGGCTCGACGGCTACACCTTTCAGGAAGAGCCCAAATTTGCCGACCCGGATTATGCCCGCAAGATTTACCCGCGCTTTGTGGATGAAATGACTGCCTGCGGCACCACCTCTTCCGCAATTTTTGCGACCATCCATCCGGAAAGCACTGATATTCTATGCGATATTCTGGCCCAAAAGGGCGTACGCGCCTATGTCGGCAAGGTGAATATGGACACCAACTCTGCGCCGGCCCTCACCGAAGAAACTGCGGAATCCCTGAAGGCGACAGAGGATTTCATCCAAAAATGGCAGAACCATCCACTGGTCCGCCCCATCATCACCCCGCGTTTTGTGCCCTCGGTCACGGCAGAAATGATGACCGGGCTGGGACAGTTCGCCGAAAAATATCAGGTACCTGTACAAAGCCATCTGTCCGAAAATCCCGGTGAAATCGAGCTGGTCAAAAAGCTGTTCCCCCAGGACCAATACTACATGAGCGTCTATGACCGCTTTGGCCTCTTTGGCCAGACACCGACGCTGATGGCCCATTGCATCCATCTTTCCGATGCGGAAATCGCCATTATGGCAGACAAGGGCGTCTATGCGGTTCACTGCCCCGCCTCCAATCTCAACCTCGCCAGCGGCCTCATGCCCATGCGCAAAATGCTCAATGCCGGCGTCAAAGTTGTACTGGGCAGCGATATCGGTGCTGGACACACCCTTTATATGCCGCACGAAATCGTCCGGGCGATTGAAGTATCGAAAATCCGCAGCATTGAACATCCTGAGGAAACGCCGCTGAAACTCTCTGAGGCCTTTTATCTGGCGACCAAAGCCGGCGGCGAATTCTTCGGACAGTCCGGCAGCTTCGAAACCGGTTGGTCTGCTGATTTCCTCATTACCGATATCCCCGAATACCAACAGGAGCGCAGCGTAGATGAACAGCTGCAGAACTTCATCTACCACGGCACAGCTCAGGACATTCAGGAAGTTTATGTACAGGGACGCCCTGTAAAAAATACACGAAAGTAATCATGGAGTAAGAGAAATGGAAAAATTAATTTATGCAATCAAGAATGCCAACCGGGAAGATTTTCTCATGGCCACAGCCTCCGGGTTGACTGCCCTCTTCATGCTGGTGGATATCCCCGTATGGGCGGTATTCATCGGCTGGACCTGGTATCTGTCTATCGGCGCGAATGTGCGTGCCATCAAGGAAGGCACCATCACCTGTATCCTGGGCGGTGTACTGGCTCTGTCCTCGGTTGTCTGCATCGATTTGCTTAAACCGTATCTGCCCTGGCTGCTGCCGAATATCATCGGCGTTTTTCCTAATATCCTGCTGTTGATTCTGACCTTCAAAATCCCCGGCATTCAGCCGCTGGTAGGCTTTAACGCCTTTTCCTGCATCTTTGCCGGGTACTATCTAAACGGCTTTCCGGTACATCCGGATTACTGGGTTAACATCTTAATGGCCTTCCTCTATATCAACGGCGCCAATATCATCGGCCTGTTCGAAGGCTGGTTTGTCCAGAGAATCTGCAGCCTGGCCGGCTATAAAGGCAATAACGGATAAATACAAAAAGGCTGTGAAGTATGTGCGGAATCATCATCCGCTGACTTCACAGCCTTTACATTTACAAACTGGTGCGATTGGCGCGATTCGAACGCGCGACCTGCCGCTTAGGAGGCGGACGCTCTATCCAACTGAGCTACAACCGCAATATAATCAGTATAACAGAAAAAGCCCTAAAAGAAAAGCCTTGGCTGCAAAATGCCAAGGCTTTTCCTATTTAAGATTCCCGGCGGCAGATATCTGCCCCAAGACCCACTAATTTGTCTACCAAATTATCATAACCACGGTCAATATGGTGAAGGTAGCCCACCTGGGTTTCCCCTTCCGCTACCAGCCCTGCGAGCACCATGGCGGCGCCTGCTCTAAGGTCAGTAGCCTTTACCTGACAGCCCGTGAGGGTATCCACACCTTCCACCACGGAAGTACGACCATCAATCTTGATGTTTGCCCCCATACGCTTTAATTCATCTACGTGCATGAAGCGGTTTTCAAAAACCGTTTCGGTAACCAGTCCCGTGCCCTCAGATATGGCCAGCATAGCCATAAACTGTGCCTGCATATCCGTAGGAAAGCCGGGGTATGGCATGGTCTTGATATCCACTGCCTTCGTACGCTTATTGCAGGTTACGCGGATGCCGTCCACATCTTCTTCAATGGTGACACCAGCTTCCTTTAACTTGGCAATCACTGGTTTCAAATGCTCGCTGATGGCATTTTCAATATAGACATCCCCCTGCGTCATTGCAGCAGCCACCATATAGGTCCCTGCCTCAATACGGTCCGGAATAATGGTATAATCACGGCCTACCAGCTTGGGTACACCTTCGATTTTAATCACATTCGTGCCGGCACCGCGAATCTTGGCCCCCATCACATTGAGATAATTGGCCAAGTCCACGATTTCCGGTTCCTGGGCCGGATTTTCCAATATCGTGACACCTTCCGCCATCGAGGCCGCCATCAGGATATTTTCCGTAGCGCCCACGCTCGGGAAGTCCAAATAGATTTTCGTGCCCTTGAGTCCATCCGGAGCCGTGGCCTCGATAAAGCCGTGGCCGATTTTAATCTCAGCGCCCAATGCCTCAAAGCCCTTCAAATGCAAATCAATGGGGCGGGTACCGATAGCACAGCCACCAGGCAGGGAAATCTTCGCCTGCCCGCAACGGGCCAGCAGCGGCCCCATGATGAGGAACGATGCCCGCATCTTCCGCACCAAATCGTAAGGAGCCTCACAACTGCCAATAACCGTGCTGTCCACGCGCAGCTGATGCTTGGACTCATCAAAATCCGCCTTAACCCCCAGTTTTTTCAAAACCTCGGTAATGGTATGCACATCTTCCAGCGCCGGAACTTCGTCCAATACACTGGCCGACTCTTGTCCCAAAAGAGTTGCCGCAATAATCGGCAAAACGGCATTCTTGGCCCCGCTGATTTTTACGCGCCCCTTTAACGGACGTCCCCCATGTATAATCAACTTTTCCATTAAGTTCTTTATCCTCCTAATAGTCATGCTCTCTAAAAAGCACCAACCAATAGTTTACCATTAACCGCCAGTCTTTACAATAGGGGATTGCACTTTGCTGCGCGAAAGTACATTAACTGCGCTCTACTGTCAATGCGGAATGGATTACATTGTCAATGATGTAACCTGTGGCGAATTTCGTTTCGCCAGGAGTGAGTTCCTTCTTGCCAAAGCTGGCCAGCTTGCTGACTTTGGCCTTTCTCTTCAAATTGGCATCTTTCTGCGCATTCGCCAAAGCTTCTTTACTCGGCGTTGCCTGCACAGGTCCGGGTGCAATAACAATTTCATTATTCTTCCCGGCCTTTTCCAGCTTGCGCAGACGGTCTTCCGTCGTCTGTTTGGTTTCCGGCGTGCTGGCTACATCTACACCAGACTGCTGCAGAAGCATCAGCGCCGTAACCGGCACCAGCCCGCCGCCGCGGATATCCAGATTCAACGTGCCTGCCGGCTGGGCATCCGGCACCTTGTAAGGAATAATCAGCGTTTCCTGTGCCTTGCGGTACGGTTTGATGGTCGTCGTAAATTTCACCGTGTCGCCGGGCTTTACCTTTTTCTTGTCTGGCACGGCAGATACCAGGGAGGCCGTCTTTCTGCCGCCATCCACGGTGATATCCACCTGCACATCGATGATATCGGATTCTTTGTCTGCATTCTGGCAAATCGTGCTCATAGCCTGCATGAGTTCAGCCATGGCAATCTGGCCAACGTCTGCCGTGTTGTAGAACATATTGTCCCGCTTTACCACGCCGTCTTTTACCGCATCCGTACGAATCCTGAACCCGACCTTAGCCGTGCTGCCACTGAGGTTGTCACTGGTCTTGGAAAGCGCTGCATAGGCAATACCGCCGGAAAGCTGCGGCAGGAAATCTTCATCATAGGCAATCCGTGCCCCATAGTTTTCACTGCGGGCAAGGCCGTTGTCCTTGACGCTGACCTTGATGGGCACCACCGAAGGGAACTGCCCCAAAGTACCTGCAATTCCCGTTGCCCGGTCCTGACTGATACGGCCGATAATGTTGCCGATATTAGCCACTTTCATGCCGTTGCTCTGGCCGCTTATCGTGCCCACCACCGTGGCATCCGTCATAAAGTAATTGACATTGCCCCGATGCAGGAAGGGATGGCCAAAAGCCAAAATCCGGTCGCCATCTACAGCCGTCACCGTTCCGGTTGCTCCTACGGCAAAGTCACCATAAGTCACAGCAACACCGACAGCCGCCCCCGGTTCCAGCGTAGCATGATATTTCGTCTTATTCATCGCTGCCGTGCCGGGCGTACCCATCGGCAGAAACGTAAAGCTGTCATGCGGGTCAATCTGTCGTTTCAAAAAGTCCAGTCCGGCCTGGTTAAAGCCGGAAAAATACATGACATCCTTAGGCTCAGGCTTTACATCCGCCTTAGCCTGCGGCTTATCATCTGCGGGCTGCTGAACGACGGACTCGTTTTTCTCATCCTTTGCCGGTGCGTCCTTCTCTTTTTTGGCCTGTTCCTTATCCACAGTTACTGCCGCCCGCGCCCGATCCACGAGTTCATCCCCATAGACCTTTTTATCTGCAGATTTAGCCCGCTCCTCTTTTTGTTTCTTCTTTTCTGCAGCGGCCTTTTCTCTTTTCTCCGCCGCTTTTTTTATGTTAATCGTCGAAATACGCGTCTTATTCTTCTTGTCCGGCATGGACCACAAGGGCAGCATCTCATCAATCGGCGTAATAAAGAACGTATACGGCGTCATTTCCTTAATCCCTGCCGCTACCGCACCGATAAGATAGCCATTCACATATACAGGGCTGCCACTCATGCCCTGCAATATCCCACCGGTCTGTTCAATCACCGGCCCGGAGGCTTTGGCCATAATCATCGGCTGCGAACCTTTGCCATTCTCCATATTGCCCACGATATCCACTTGAAAATCCCGCAGCTGCCCGCTGCTGTCGATAACGGTGTAAGCCGTGCCGACCATCCCTTCCGTCACCTGATCATGGGACAAAATGGGGTCCAGCGCCAATCCCGTAGCAGGCGGCATCGTCATCATGGCCGCCAGTCCAAAAGCCGCCATTTTCCTTATATATTTACGCAAAATAATTCACCTCATTTGCTCGCAATAATCGCTATCCCTTCATTATACCGCCATCATAATGGTTTTACTATAGGTATAAAGTCCTAAATAAATTTATTTTTCCGTAAGAATCAACGCCGACCCCACGGAACGCTCCCGCCCATCGCTGGGGGAGTTTTGCAGCAGGCCCCCCACGACCAGGGCACTAGAGCCGCCACCATCGAGATTCATCGCGTCTTTGGCTCCCATCTTGACCAGCAGTTTAGCCCAATCCGTCAGCGTGAGACCACGGCTGGAAGACTGTCTTCCGTCCACGACACCGAACAGATAGTTGCCATTTTTGAGGATGGCTACCGCGCTGCGTGGAGCACGTCCATAGCGGATATCCGCAGGAAACTGCTCATTGCCGGCCGTCACATTGACCACGCCGTTCTGCACCAGGCGCGGCCCCGCGCCCATAATATACACAGCCTGATTCCAGGGACTGCTCATTTCCTGGGAAATAACGGCCTTATCGCCAACCTGCACTCCGGAAAAAGCCTCCGCCGCCGAACCATGAACCGATACGACACAGCCATTCTTGGGGATGGCCGAATTGCCGTTATGTATCGCTGTTACTTCACCATCCACTACCGTATATTCCATACCATATTCATTGGTACCCGTGCGGCTGCCATACCAATGATTGTACAAGGTCAGATTGTCCTCGCCCCGCTCTGCATCCACTCCGGATACCGGCAAGGTCACATCCCCCAGCGTTACCGTGCCCGTATAGCTGACCGGCCCCATAAAGGGCTTGCCATCCCGGCCAATGCCCAGGGCTGTACGCCGATAATAGGTCGTACCGGCCATATCGCCATCAATCTTCAGCATGCCAATGGCATCACCATTGCCGGCAAAATAAGTCGCATTCACCGCCGCAACCGCGTCCGTCATATCCGACATCCCGCTGGTTGTCTGCAGCCCGGGCACACGCCCGCGGGCCAGTACCGGCTTAACGTCGTAAAGATTCTTGTCGGCCTCGATAAAGTAGGCGGAAATCTTTCCCGCAGAATCCCAATATACATATTCCCTGCGAGCCAGTCCCGGCCCCACCATCTCCGTGTAAAGGCCGTCAAAATTGAGATTCAACACATTGCCGCCCGCAGTTGCCGGCAGCGGATTTTTCACAGCAGGCTTGGTCTGTATGGCCGGCTTTTTCGTTCTGGACACATTCGCTGTCTCCGGCACCACATCAATAAAAATCCGGGCAGGATTGGCCAGTTTTTCGACCCGATAGGATAGCCCTGCTTTAAGCCGCAGAGTAACCAGCAAATGTCCGTTTTTCTCCGTGAATTGCACCTTTTCAATTCTGGAGCTGCTAAATGTCTTTTCATCTATACTGCGGCGTTCCACGCCAAAAAAATCCAGCGTTACCTGCCGCCGGTCACTGGACACCGTCACATTATAGCGGGGCATGGATGACCAGTCAAAGACAATCCGGTCATGTTCAGAACCACTATGATAGCGGACGGCATGCAAATCAGCGGCCTCAGCAAAAAGCGGCGCACCGAGCAGAGAAACAGCTAATGTCAAAGCAGCTAAGCTGCGTTTTTTTATCATCAAAACCAAGGACCTCCTAAAAAACAAACAGGGACGGCGGGAAAGCCGTCCCACCGTCCATTATTTTATCACATTCTGCGCCGCATTGCGACTTTCAACCTGCGGTTTAAGCTGTTTGTACATCATATCCGCAATGCCGATGCCGCCGCCTGCGGCCACATTCTTCATCAGTTCGTCATCCCGCATGTCCTGAAAGATTTTCAGCGCATTGGACTCCCCAAAGAGCGTATCTTCCGGTACGGTAGCCCGCATCTGCCGATACATCATATTGAGGAACATCGCCTCAAATCCTTCACAGGCCTTTTTCAGGTCTTTATCCCGTTTCTCCGCAGCCTTTGCCGCTTTAAGCGCCTCAGCCTCCTTAGGATTCAAGGCACCTTCCGTTTTATTTTTCAGCTCATTTAAAATCTGGGAGAATTTCGCGGATTCTGCAGCCGTCTGTGACGATGCATAATTGCTGTTGCCGCCTGCGCCCAAAGCCGAAGTATACAAGGGTGGTATCTGCATATCCAACACCTGCCTTTAATCTGTCATCAAATCAACTGCAATTCTGCGTGAATCGCCCCGGAGGCCTTCATGGCCTGCAAAATGGAAATCGTATCACGCGGCGTTGCCCCTACAGCATTAAGTGCACCAACAATGTCATTGATGTTCGCCGTAGCCGGCAGCACCACAGTGCTCGCTTTGTCTTCCTTCACATCCACATCACTGTTTTTGGTCACAATGGTCGTACCATAACTGAACGGCTCGGGCTGATTGGCATTCGTACTTTTCTGCACCCGGATGGACAGACCGCCCTGTGTAATCGCGATTTCATCCACCGTAACATCACCGCCCATAACAATGGTGCCGGTACGTTCATTCACCACAATCTTGGCCACTTTATCCGGCATAACCGGCAGTTCTTCAATGGAGGCCACAAAGCCGACCACATTTCCCTTGTAATAGGCGGGAATGTTGATATCGATACGCCCGGGATTTACGGCCTGCGCAACACCCCCATACTGCGAATTGATTGCGGCTGCCATACGGGTAGCCGTGGTAAAATCCGGATGAGACAGCGACAGGGAAAGACGTCCATTACGCCCCAGGTCATCTTCTACCGTACGTTCCACAATGGCCCCATTCGGTGTCATGCCGACTGTGGGAAAATTCTTGGTTGCCGTGGAATTACCACCGCCGCCACGCCCCGCAGCAAAACCACCCGTAGACACGGCCCCCTGCGCCACAGCATAAACTTCACCATTGCCGGCTTTAAGCGGGGTCTGCAATAGCGTTCCCCCCTGAATGCTGTCCGCATCACCAATGGACGATACCGTAATATCGATGGTATCACCTTCCCGTACAAACGGCGGCAAAGTAGCCGTTACCATAACAGCTGCCACATTGTCGGATTTCAGGGAACCCTGATTTACCGCCACCCCATAAGCTTTCAACATATTGACAATGGATTGCACGGTTTCTACAGATTTATTGGAATCACCGGTGCCGTTAAGGCCAACTACCAATCCGTAGCCCATGAGCTGATTGGAGCGCACCCCCTGCACTTTGGCGATATCCTTTATCCGGGTTACGGCATTATCTGCCGAGGCTGTTGGCGGGACAATCCCCAAAGCCAAAGCCCCTGCCAGTAAACAAGCCAATACTCTTTTCATAAAAGCCTCCATATCCTATCAGAACAAGAAGTTGAATACCTGGGTCAGTATGCCCTGCCGCTGTTTGGCATTCAAGGGCCCCTTGCCATCAAACCGCACCGTAGCCGACGCAATTTTGGTCGAGGAAATCGTATTGCTCGCCGTAACGTCCTCCGGACGGCAAATCCCTTTAAAGGTTATCTTGTGCTCGTTCTTATTATTCCAGATAGATTGCGTCCCCTCCAGCACCAGATTGCCATTGGGCTGCACATCCACTACCGTCACGGTCACATTACCATGGGTTGTGTTCTTGGAAGCAGCCGAACCATCCGCCTTAAAGGAATCCGAGCCGCCGATAGAAGCAGCCTTGATAAAATCAAAGATACCCACGCCGGCATCCAGCGAGTTCTTCCCGCTCTTGCTGTTGGAACTGGAGCGGGTATCCGATATGGAAGTAGACTCACTGATAACAATGGTGAGGATATCCCCCACATCCTGCGCCTTGCGGTCAGCAAATATATTGCGGGTTCTCCCCCCGGACATCGCCCACAGAGATTGGGCATCTGCTACTGGCGCCAAGGCCAAAAACAAAGTTCCCGCCGCCAATGCTCCGGCAATTTGTTTCTTATATTTTAACTTCATCGTCACTACCTGCCTTTATCATCAGCTAATCTCCACAGTAGAGGCATCAATAACCTTTCCCTGCAGGACACGTGAGGAATGCGCGTTACGCACTTTTATCCTGCCCCCTACGCGCCCTTTTTGCATGGCGATGCCTTCAGCACTGACCTGTATCCCCTTATAATTGATCACCAATTTTACCGGTGCCCCCGAATGGATTACCACAGGATTCTGGAGCATATTCTGTTCCAGCGGCTGCCCCATCTGAATATAACGCACAGGCACACGTCCGGCAATATCCTCGAATTTTTCCAAATACCGTCCCTGACCGCCTGCTACTTCCCGTTCCTCCACGCGTACAGCGTTGGGTGCAATCGCCTGTTCCAGCCCCAGATTCATCCCCGCTACCAGCACTTTTTCAAAGACCTGCACCCGGTAGTAGCAGATTACCCGCCGATAAAGTTTTTCATCGACATAAATCCGTATATGTACCGGCTGCACGCCGCCATAGCGAATCTGACCGGGAATTTCTGCCTCATAGCGCATTTTCCCTGCCGGCAAGCGCATATCCCGCGGAGCATTGGTGAGCGTCAGCACATGGCGCCTTGTTTCACTAATCTTATGCAGTTCCAATTCCAGCTGCTGCCGGGCAATCCCGGCCAATTTCTGCGAACTGATTTGCTGGGGAAAAACCTCCGCCTGCATGCCACCGCCATAAAGAGCTTCTGCCTGCGGCGGAAAAGCAAGCACAAACAGACAGAAGAAGCCACTCCATAGCATACAGAATATGCTGCGAATGGCTAAGCGGCTTCTCTTCATTTTCATCAGCGTTTGAGTCCATTAGCGATTTCCAGCATCGAATCGGAAGTCGTAATAGCCTTGGAATTGGATTCATAGGCACGCTGGGAAACAATCATATTGACCATTTCCTCTACAATCTGCACATTGCTCATTTCCAATGTTCCCTGAGTAAGCGTTCCGGCGCCATCCGCACCGGGATTTCCCGGAATGGCTGCACCAGAAGCCTCGGATACGATAAAGAGATTCTTGCCAATGGCCGTAAGCCCGGCAGGATTGACAAACCGTGCCAGTGTAATCTGCCCTACGTTCTGCTGCGTGCCGCCTGCCGGTGTTTCCGAAACCTGCCCGTCACCGGCAATGACAATCGAATCCACCGGCGAAGTTTCGCCAAAGGTAATGCCATCAGCAATCAAATAACCGTCTGTTGTCACCAACCGCCGCTGAGAATCCAGCTTGAACGAACCATCACGGGTGTACGCGGTCGAACCGTCCGGCAGCGTAACCCGGAAATATCCCTCGCCCTGAATGCCTACATCCAGCGGATTTTCCGTAGTCTGCAACGGCCCCTGCGTAATCACACGCTGCGTAGCTGCCACACGCGTGCCCAGACCAACCTGCAGCCCCGTAGGATACTGGTTATCCTGCCCGCTCTGTGCCCCGGCATCACGCAAGGTCTGATAAATTAAATCCTGAAATTCAGCCCGCACCTTCTTGCCGCCGTAAGTATTCACGTTGGCAATATTATGGGCAATAACATCCATATTCGTCTGCTGCCCCTTCATTCCCGAAGCTGCCGACCAAAGCGCTCTCATCATAGTGAGCTTCCCCCTTCTTATAACGCCAGCGATAACGCACTATCGCTGCCCAACGCCCCAAAAATAGGCGCAAAAAACCTTTCTCTTGATATATATCGAACAAACTACACCAAATCTTAAATGGAATTTAAGAAACCCGTCCTACATCATTAACGGACTTATCGAGCATTGCATCCTGTGTGGTAACTGCCTTGGAACCAGCCTCATACAGACGATGATTATTGATGAGCTCTACCATCTCCGATACCACATTGGTATTCGAGCGCTCCAAAAGTCCCTGCTGAATTTCTCCGGTAGCCGGCTGCGGCTGAGCCCCCTCCTGCGGATAATAGAGATTATTTCCCTGTTTCAACACCGCACGCCGGTTATTGAACTGCACAAACTGCAGTTGTCCCACCTGCTGGCCATCGGCATAAACCTCGCCCTGTGCGCCCACCATAATGCTGACGGTTTCCTCCGGGATGGTGATTCCCTGACCATTGCGCCCCAAAACCATCTGACCATTAACCGTCTGAATCTGGCCTCTGGCCGACTTATAAAAATTACCGTCACGGGTATAGCGCACACCATTTTCCGTCTGAATCGCAAAATAGCCATTGCCGGAAATCGCCAGGTCCAACGGATTGCCCGTGGTTTCAAAAGCCCCCTGACTATGTTCCGTGGCAATTTCATCAATATAAGAACCCAGTCCCAAAGTCCCCACGGTCGGATACTGATCCCCCACATGAAACTGCTTAAAACTGGTCACATCATTCTTATTTATCCCGTCGTTGATGCGCTTAATCAGCATAGGCTCAAACTCCCGGCTGATAGCCTCATCACGCTTAAACCCGGTAGTATTGGCATTCGCCAGATTATTGGCCAGCGTATCCGTACGCTTGGATTCCGTAATCATGCCCGTACCTGCTGTATAAAGACCACGCCACATTATCGGTCACTCCTTAGCATCGTTCAAACTTATCCTTGCCTGTATAATTCGCGCAAAAAGGCGAAACTCCTGTCAAGGGTTTCGCCTTTGCCAAAATATTTTATTTTAATGGCCCGTTTTTACGTTCTTGGCCTTGCCATCAAACTTGCTGAAGCTGTCCAATGCCATGCCGCAGCCAAGGGCCACGCAGCTCATGGCATCCTCTGCCAGCGCCGTTGGAATATCCGTCTCCCGGCGAATGAGTTCATCCAGGCCATAGAGCATCGCGCCGCCGCCCGTGAGGACAATGCCGCAGTTCATGACATCTGCAGCCAGTTCCGGCGGAGTTTCTTCCAATACCTTCTTCACGCAGTTGACAATTTTTACGACGCTGCTATGCGTAGCTTCTGCCGCCTGTGCCGTGGTAATCTGCACGGTCTTTGGCAGCCCCGACAGCATATCCCGGCCCCGGATATCCAAAACCTCATTGCGGGCGCCAACAAAAGCCGCACCGACACGCATTTTGACTTCTTCAGCCGTACGCTCACCAACCATGATGTTGAAATTCTTCTTTATATAAGCAGCAATGTCTTCATCAAACTTATCGCCGGCAATGCGCAGGGATTCGCTGGTAACGATACCGCCCAAAGAAATCACCGCAATATCCGTAGTACCGCCACCGATATCCACCACCATGGAGCCACGCGGCTCAACGATATCGAGACCTGCGCCCAAAGCTGCTGCCAAAGGTTCTTCAATCAGCTGCGTATGGCGGGCACCTGCCTGCTCGGCAGCTTCCTGTACAGCCCGCTGTTCCACCATCGTGCAGCCCGAAGGAATACAAATCATAATCCGCGGACGGAACACAAAACGGCGGCCCACAACCTTTTCAATGAAATGGCGCAGCATGCTCTCCGTAATATCATAATCTGCAATAACACCTTCGCGCAGCGGACGAATAGCTACAATATTACCAGGCGTACGGCCAATCATCTGCCGTGCCTCTTCACCGATAGCCAGCACCCGGTTCGTATCCCGGTCAACGGCCACCACCGAAGGCTCACGCAGAACAATGCCCTTGCCCTTCACATATACCAGCACATTTGCAGTGCCCAGGTCAATACCAATATCCAATGACATACCAAACATATATGAAACAATCTCCTTCCGAAGCTCTCTTTCTTTTACAACAAACAATCTATAATATATAATAAAACCCCGCTAATTACAACAATTTCCAACACAAAATCTTCTTTAATTTTTGCCCCTGCAAAAATTTACACATTTTCCCCTCATTTACAACATTTCACCAATTTTGCGAAAAATACGGCTTTTGTTTCTTTGCAATTCCTTATTGACACCAGGTATTAATAGTGCTACGATTAACACGACTTAGGGATATATTTCACATTTCAATCAGGGGGTAATAACAAAATGAACAACAGAAGAAAAATCGTCGTTATCGGCGCCAGCAACGTTGGTTCTGCAGTTGCAAACAAAATTGCTGATTTCCAGCTGGCTACGGAAGTAGTTCTCATCGACCTCAACGAAGACAAAGCTTGGGGCGAAGCTAAGGACTCCAGCCATGCAACGAGCTGCGTTTACAGCACCAACATCAAATTCCACCTCGGTGACTACGAAGACTGCAAAGATGCAAACATCATCGTTATCACTGCTGGCCCGTCCATCCGCCCGGGTGAAACTCCGGACCGCCTGAAGCTGGCTGGTACCAACGCTAAGATCATGAGCTCCGTTATGGGCGAAATCGTTAAGCGCACGAAGGAAGCTATGATCATCATGATCACCAACCCGCTCGACGTTGCTACTTATGTTGTTTCCACGCAGTTCGATTATCCGCGCAACCTCATCCTCGGTACTGGTACGATGCTCGAAACTTACCGTTTCCGTCGCATCCTGGCTGACAAGTACCAGGTTGACCCGAAGAACATCAACGGTTATGTTCTCGGTGAACACGGCAACGCTGCTTTCGTTGCTTGGTCCACGACTGGCTGCGCTGGTTTCCCCATTGATGATCTGGATGAATATTTCCATCGTACGGAAAAACTCAGCCACGAAGCTGTTGAACAGGAACTGGTTCAGGTTGCTTACGATGTTATCAACAAGAAGGGCTTCACGAACACCGGTATTGCTATGGCTGCTTGCCGCTTCATCAAGTCCGTTCTCTATGATGAACACACCATCCTGCCCTGCTCCGCAGTTCTCGAAGGCGAATATGGCATCAAAGACGTTGCCCTCTCCATTCCTCGTATGGTTTGCGCTGATGGTATCATGCGTTCCTTCGAAGTTCACCTCACTGATGATGAACTCGAAAAGATGCACAAAGCTGCTCAGAGCGTTCGTTCCGCTCTCGATGGCGCTGGCATCAAATAATTTCATTTGTTGCTTATGCAGACAAAAAATCGCTGGACTTTCGTCCAGCGATTTTTATTGTCATTTTTTATCAGCAAGTATGACACTCGTCGTATATACCGGCTTTTTTCAGCGTCTCAACAACCGTTTCCCCAATATGGGCTACCGTGTCGGCCACTTCAATGCCCACGCCATTGAGCGCCTTGATTTTATCCGCAGCCGTTCCCTTGCCGCCGGAGATAATCGCACCAGCATGGCCCATGCGTTTTCCCGGAGGCGCCTGACGGCCAGAGATAAAGGCTGCTACCGGTTTGTCCGGCATATTTTCCTTTATCCACTTAGCGGCATCTTCTTCAGCCGTACCGCCGATTTCACCAATCATCAGCACAGCCTTGGTTTCGGGGTCGTTCTTAAAGAGTTCCAACGCGTCGATAAAATCCGTCCCTTTAACCGGGTCGCCGCCGATACCGATAGCCGTGGTAACACCGATGCCAGCATTCATCAGCTGGAAAGCGGCTTCATAGGTCAAGGTGCCGGAGCGGGAAACGAGTCCTACATGGCCCTTCTTTTGGATGTTGCCCGGAATGATGCCGAGTTTGGCTTCATCCGTGGTCAAAATGCCTGGGCAGTTCGGCCCAATCAGGCGGGTTTTCTTCCCTTCCATATAGCGGCGAACCTTGACCATATCCTGCACCGGAATATGTTCGGTAATGCAGACCACCAAATCCAGTCCGGCATCTACAGCTTCCATAACGGAGTCAGCGGCGAACCTTGCGGGTACATAGACCACGGAGGCCGTAGCCCCTGTTGCTTCCACTGCATCTTTAACGGTATTGAATACGGGAACGCCTTCTACTTCCTGACCGGCCTTGCCCGGCGTTACACCGGCGACAATCTTCGTGCCGTAGGCCAGCATCTGCTTCGTATGGAAGGTGGCCTGTTTGCCCGTAATGCCCTGTACGATTACTTTTGTATCTTTATTTACTAAAACACCCATTTAGATGGCCTCCCTTACTGTGCTGCCTTGACCCGTTTGACGATTTCTTCCGCGCCGCCCTCCATGGTCGGTGCCATGATGACGTTGGCAATCGGAGAATCCTGCAAAATCTTGCGGCCCTGTTCCACATTGGTGCCCTCTAAGCGCACGACTACGGGAACCGGCAGGGATTTGCCATCATCGGAAATAATCTTGGCCGCTTCGACAATGCCGGCAGCCACTGCATCGCAGCGATTGATGCCGCCGAAAATGTTGACGAAAATGCCCTTGGCCTGACCGCCATCGAGCATAATCTGGAAGGCCTCGGCAATCTTCTCCGGCGAGGAATCGCCACCCACATCGAGGAAGTTGGCCGGTTCGCCGCCATAGTGTTTGATGATATCCACCGTAGCCATGGCCAGGCCTGCGCCGTTAACCATACAAGCTACATCGCCGCCGAGGTTTACATAATTGAGGCCCGCCTCCGCTGCGCGGCGTTCCTTGGGGTCTTCCTCACTCTCATCGCGGAGTTCTTCGATATCCGGATGACGGAACAGGGCGCTGTCGTCGAAATTCAACTTGGCATCGAGGGCAATCACGTCATCTTCTGCCGTGACCACCAGCGGATTGATTTCGGCCAGCGAGCAGTCCTTGCCTACAAAAGCATTATACAGGCAGGTCATGAGCTTCGTCGCCTTGCGGATAGCCGGCTGCGGAATGTTGATGTTATAGGCCATACGGGTTGCCTGGAACGGTGCCAGACCAATCACCGGGTCAATGTATTCCTTGAAAATCTTCTCCGGCATTTCAGCAGCAACCTTCTCGATTTCCATGCCGCCTTCTTCCGAGCCCATCATGACCACGCGGGCCGTCTGACGGTCAATGACAAAGGAGAGATAATATTCTTTCTTGATATTGGAACCAGCTTCGATAAGGAGGCGTCCCACCTTCTTGCCTTCCGGGCCAGTCTGGTGGGTGACAAGCGTTTTGCCCAGCAGCTCGCTTGCATAATTTTTCACTTCATCAAGATTCTTGGCCAGCTTGACACCGCCAGCTTTGCCGCGGCCACCAGCATGAATCTGGGCTTTCACCACGACCACAGGAGTGCCGATTTTCTTGGCATTTTCCACAGCTTCTTCCACCGTGAAGGCAGGCAGTCCTTCGGGAACTGCGACCCCATAGGACTTCAATACAGCCTTGCTCTGGTACTCATGAATATTCATCAAACATGCCTCCCTGAAATTGGTATGACCTTTCAAAAAGAGAAATCTTCTTCTTGCTGTTGTTTATAATTGTATGCTTTTTTCTCATTTTTGTCTACTATTTATTATTTATAGCAGCATTCTCAAAAAGCATTGCAAAAATCACGTTGTTAAACGAGAAATCGCTCAACGGTCTGCCTTTATAATTCGTACGATGTATTTCGTTTTTAGTCCTTCGGCCAAAGCACATAAACCGTCTGCGATTCCCACTTTTCCCCGGCCTTGATAATCGGCTGCGGGAAATTGGGATTAGCCAATGCATTGGGGAAATACTGCGTTTCCAGACAGAAACCGGAACGATGCGGGAATTCCACGCCCTTCTTGCCCGGCAGTCCGCCTTCGAGGAAATTGCCCGTGTAGAACTGCACGCCGGGCAGGGTGCTGTAGCAGGTCAGCGTCAGACCGCTGTTATCCGATTCAGCATAAGCCACCTTCTTGAGTCCGCCTTTGAGATAGTCAATCGGGCAATGCGGGTCATAGCCAAACATCCCCGGTTTCATTTCCACCATCACGGCTTCATCGCGGATTACCCAGTTGTGGTCATAGCCTTTGCCCATAACGAGTTCATCGAAATCATCATCGATATGTTCGCCGATTCGCGTGGGCTGCCGCAAATCCATCGGCGTGCCTTCCACCGGCAGAATTCGGCCATCCGGCAGGGATTCGCTGTCCGCCCAGGTGTACTTGTCCGCAAAAATCTGGATTTTCTGGTCGAGAATCGACGGCGATTCAAAGCCATCCAGATTGAAATAGCTATGGTTGGTCAGATTGCAGATGGTATCCTTGTCGCTGACGGCTTCATACTTAATGGACAGCTCATTGTCATTGGACAGGGAATAGATAACGGTTACATCCATATTCCCCGGATAACCGGCATCGCCATCCTTGCTATGATAGGTCATGCGCACACCTTCATAGACCTCCTCGGCCTCCCAAAGTTCATTGTGGAAACCTTTAGAGCCGCCATGAATGTGATTCTGCATCTTGGAGCCTGTATTTAAGTCCAGCTGGTACTCCTGCCCGTTAATGACCGCCTTGCCCCCCGCAATACGATTGGCATGACGTCCTACAACGCCGCCCATGCTGGTATCATCCTTTTCATACGTCAGGGCATCAGCATAGCCCAATACGATATCCACCTGTTTTGCATCCTTGCCAAATACACGCCAGCCGACCAGCCGTGCGCCGTAGTTGATTACTTTTGCCTCTGTGCCTTTTGTATTGCGCAAGGTGTAGCAAAACACCTCACGACCATCGCTTAACTTACCAAAGGATTCTTTCTTGATGATTGCCATATCATTACCTCCCGGTATTCGACTACGAATTGCTCCCAATTCACCGCAATTCTATACAGTTTCACTTTACTCTTTCCTGTTTCATTTGTCAACCACCTGTGAAGATTCAATTTAATTTATCATTTTTGACAAAGTATGCTATAATATTTTTATTGGTTACATATTTATAAATGAAATTATTTTTATATTATTTCAAGGGGGATTATCAATTATGGCAACCGAAAAAAAAGCTTATGTATTCTTTAACTGCGATGAAGAAAAATCGCAAACATCCATGAACATCTTCTACAACAGCACGGTCTACAACGCTACCAAGAAAGCCCGCAAGGAACTTCTGGCCAAAATTGAGGACGAAGTTGCTGCCGGCCGCGTTCATGTTGCCGATGGCAAAATGGATACCGTGAGTAAGGAGATTCTGGACGGCGAGCCCACGAAAGCCAGCAAATACCTGCAGTTTGGTGCTATCGAAAGCTTCGCTATCGTATAAATTACGCATAACAAAAGCCCGGATAAACATTACGCGAAAATGTTTATCCGGGCTTTTTTGCACCCACTTTACGCAAAGGAAAAGACTTTTTTTACCTCCAGCAGGCTGTCCACAATTTCATCAGCCTTGCTTAAATCCTGTTTGCCAGAATTCGGATTGCGATAAGCCACACAGTACATTCCGGCCCGTTTTGCTGCCAAAATGCCATTGGTGGTATCCTCGATTACCAGACAAGCTGCAGGGTCAATCCCCAAACGCTCCGCACTGATTAAATAAATAGCAGGATTGGGTTTGCTCTCAGGCAGTTCTCCACCAGAAAGGATGGAGGTGAAATACGGACGAATGCCAAAGCTGTCCAAAACCGTATTCATCACCCGTACATTGGAAGAAGTCGCCAATGCCAGCGGCAGACCCGCCGCATGCAGAGATTTTATCAAATCCACGCTGCCCGTTACCGGCGCAATTTCACCGCTTTGCAGTATCTCTAAATAATGGCTATGCTTATACGCTGCCATATCTTCCGGCTGAATATCCGTACGCCCGGCTTTGGCAATGGTTTCACCAAAAATAGCGCCGCTCGTACGTCCCATATAATGAACCAAATCCACCTCATTAAATTCCAGACCAAAATGCGCAAAGGTATCCATCTTCACCCGGCTATGGATAGGCTCGCTGTCAATGATTACCCCATCCATATCGAAAATTACTGCTTTAATGTTTTTCAAAAACCCTGACTCCTTTTAACCAGTCCCATAAAACTTCCTACATCTATTGGTTTCGAGAAATAATAGCCCTGTATCACCCGGCAGCCGATTCTCTCCAAAAAATCCACCTGTTCCTTGGTTTCTACGCCCTCAACCACGACTTCCATCCGCAAATGCTTGCCCAGTTCCACAATGCTTTCCAGGATAGCGCCTGCGCGGCTGGACTTATCCACTTCCTGTACAAACGCCATATCAATTTTGAGCACATCCACCGGCAAGTCCTTGAGCATCGAAAGCGAGGAATAACCGCTGCCAAAATCATCCATCAACACGGAAAAACCATGTCCCTTAAAGGCCCGCACCATAGCAATAAGCTGATGTGGGTTATCCATATAGGCACTCTCCGTAATCTCCAGCTTGAGCAGATTAGTCGGCAGGTCATACTTCTTCATCAGCCCCTGCAGATACTCCAGCAAATCCTGACTGTAGAAATTCAAACGCGAAAGATTTACCGAAATCGGCACCGGTTTAAGACCCGCATCAATCTGGGCACGCAGGACCTTGCAGGCCTCATCCCAGACAAAGCGGTCCAGCCGCACAATAAAACCGTTCTTTTCAAAAATCGGAATGAATTTCCCCGGGCTGATTTGCCCCTTATTGTAATTCCAGCGAACCAGAGCCTCCGCCCCGAAGATGCTGTTGCTTTCCGTTTCATAAATCGGCTGCAGGTTTATGTAGAACTGACCTTCCTGCAAGGCATAATCCATATTGCGGACAATCATCTGTTCCTCAATCATCTGGTCACGCATGGCCTTGTCATAGTAAGCAAACCGCGTCATATAGCGGCCTTTGATCCGATTGAGAGCCATGTGGGCGCGATCACACATTTGATCAATCGGCAGGAAGGCATTGTCCACGGGATAAATCCCCGCATAAAACAAGACATTGTGACTGATGCCCAAAGACTGAATGGTGCTGTCCAGTCCGGCAATAATCTTACTCATATCCAATTTATCCGTGGGAAAGCAGAGCACAAAATGGTCTGCCTCAATCCGGGCACACAGACCATCTTCGCCCACCACCATATTGAAATAAAAGGCAGCTGTCTTCAGTATAAGATTTCCCGTCTCAATGCGGAACAAATCATTGATGACCTTAAAACAGCTGATGTCCAAATACACAATGCTATAGCTCGTCTGATGGTGTTCCTGCATAAGCTCAGCAGATTTCCGGTAAAACGCCTCCCGGTTATAAATCCCCGTCAGCGCATCTTTTTCCGCATACTGATGCATTTCCATGAGCTGCCGGTTCTGCGCTACCTGCGCTACCCTGCGCCACTCAATCTCCTCACGTGCCATGACATTCCGTATCCGGCAGCGTACAATCGTTGGGTTGTAGGGTTTGGTGATAAAATCTGCCGCCCCCATCTCCATAGCCCGCGCTTCGCTGTCGCCATCGTTATTCGCGGTCATGACCACCACCGGAATACCAGCAAACTGGTCATTCCGTTTCATCATGGACAGCAATTGGAATCCATCCATTATCGGCATAACAAGATCAACCAGTACAATGCTTACTGGCTGCTGTTCGATAACCGTCATGGCCTCCTGGCCATTTTCCGCCTCGATAATCTGATATTCTTCCTGGAAAAACTGGGTCAGCACCACCCGGTTGATTTCCACATCATCTACAATTAACATCACCGGTTTGTCATCCACAATATCGCCTTCTTTACTGTGTGAGTTTTACCACGCCCATAGGTACACTATTGTTATTATACTACATCGACCGGCAAAAATCCTGCTAAATGACAAAAGACTCTATCTCGTCTTGCAGGAACGAAACAGAGTCTTTCATCAAAAGCTTTATGTAAATTCTTGGCACCTTGCCGGCGCCGTAGGAATCTTGCCTGGAAAACAAGATTCATGAGGAAAAGAAAACTTGATATGTGATTAGTTTATCTTTTTCTCATCAAGAAAGAAAGGACATTCGACCTCAAAATATCTTTTTTATTTGCGGAAAATAATATATAATGAAGAAAACAGCTATTTAGAAAGGACCATACTCTATGAAATTGGAATACTTTCTCGACCATATGCCTGAAGAAATACAGCGACAGACCACCCACAAAATCTACCTGCCCGGCGAAACCATTGTCCGCAAGGGTGAAGAGGTCAAGCATGTCTACCTTCTGCAGAAAGGGGAAACCCGTGTCAGCAATGAATTCGCCAGCGGTCAGCGATATACCTTTGCCTCGCTAGGCAGCTCCGACCTGATTGGCGACTTGGAAGTACTGGCCGGCCAAAAACTCTACTCCGCCTCCAATGAGGCTGTCACCACTACAGAGGCCATCGTCATGCGGGCAGAAACCTTCCTCCAATGGATGCAGATTGACAATGACTTTGCTCTGGCCGTTGCCCAACAACTGGCAGCAAAAATGTACCCCACCTCCAACGAGGCCGGACGGATAAAATTCCTGCCCAGCCTCCACCGCCTGCACAGTTATCTGCTGAAACGATTGGGCGACATCGAAACCGACCTCTTTATCCTCCATACCAGCCGTCAGCAGATTGCCGATGATATTGGCACCAGCGTCAAGACCGTAAACCGCGGCGTAATCAAACTGAAAGAGGCGGGATTCATCTCCCTGCTCCATGGAAAAATCACTTTGGATAAAAATCAGCAGCAAATGCTGAAGGAAACCTTCAGCGAAGAATAATTTCAAAAAATCCGCTCTCTTTACGAGAACGGATTTTTTTCATACAGAGAATCTTAGAAGAAGTAGCTCAAGCGGGCATACATCGTCTGCGTCTTTCTGTCGTTATTGAGCTGTTTGCCGTTGAAATAGCCCAGCGTCACCAGCGTATTCTTGAAGGGGATATAGGTTGCGCCCAAATCCCAGCCCTTGACATTGGCTGCTGCACGGGTAGTATCAAACGTCGGCGCCAGAGATACATTCGCGCCTACATGACGATACCCCAGGAATGCGCCCCAGCTGCCAGCATTGACCTTATTGGCCTTTTTGTAATCGAGCTGTACACTGGCCGACTTGTTATAGCTGTCTGCCTTAGTGTTTTGCGCATAAGCACCGCCCAAGGCCCAGATATTGTTGAACGTGTACTTGCCGCCTACAGACCAGATGTTGGCATCTTCATCATTGCCGCTCTTGCTGTAATTCACCGTCTTGAACACCGTGCTGTTGAAGTGACGATAGCCGACGCCAGCAAAAATTTTGTCCTTTTCATAGTTAACCTGAATGCCCTGATAGCCTGCATGGTCCTTTACATCAGCAGCATTGATAAAGCTGTTGCCCTGACCAGCGATATCCCAACGGCCAGCCTCCAGAATAACCTTCACGTCTTTACCAGCCGTAAGCTGTGCACCGCTGAAGAAATTATCCATCACCAGACCATCATCATTGGCCGAGAAAAACGGCATCTTACCAACTTTGATTTCCACATTATCGTATACGCCATCGGCATAAACAAAGGTCATTTCTGCATTGCCGGCCGTATCGTTCTTGGCGTTGCTCGTAGCAGTGAAACGCGCCTTTACTTTCCAATTCTCATTGATTTCTGCCGTGGGCAGCAGGCGGAACTGCATCGTTGCCTTGTCCGTCCTGGCAGTTTTGCCATCTGCCTGCTTGTCACGATAATCCCAATAGCGGTAACGTGCTTCACCGTTCCACTTTACCTTATCGGCATTGCGTTCCAGATTTGCTACACGGACACCCAGGTTGTTCAGTTCTTCCCCGAACTCAGCAGCCAGTTTATCCACCAGCGCTTTATCTGCACCATTGGTGTTCTTGGCCATAGCCTTGGCCACCATCTGTGCCATTTCATAACGCGTGATATTACGATTGCCCTTGAACGTGCTATCGCCATAACCTTCGATAACACCATCCGCAGCCAGCTGGCTCACCGCATCATAAGCCCAATGATCAGCCGGAACATCCGCAAACGGATTAGCAGCGGCAAACGTAGTGCTGGCAGCACCAATAACCAACGCCGTCGTCAATGCTGCACTAAGAGTCTTCTTCATTACAATTTTCTCCCTTGATATCGATTATGTCCACTGTCAATATACACTCCCCGTTGTATTCCTTGTTTCCCGGAGGATTTTCCACTGATAGCGAACACGTATAGTATTGTAACAAAATATCTGCTATTATGCAACTATGTAAACAACAAAAAGACCTCCACCATAGTGGAGGTCTTTGTTGATTGCGTATACTCTGCTAATCGAAGGATTAGAAGAAGAACTGCACACGACCGAAGAAGTGGTCATATTTTTTACCGGTACCACCGATGTCTTTGGTCTTGCCATAACGGAGAGTACCAACAACATTCTTGAGGAACGTGTAGTTGCCGCCGATTTCCCAGCCTTTTTCACCCGGTTTTACAACATCCCAGGGATTAGCAATCATAGCGTTCTTGCCGAGATGGCTGTAGGCAACCCATGCACCCCAGGTGCCCTTATTTTCTTTCTGAGCACCCTTGTAGTCTAATTCCAGACGACCGGCTTTCTTCTGAATATCCGCGTTATTGTTGTAAGCATAGAAGCCTTTCACGCCAATATTCTTGTCGAACTGGTAGGAATCATCTTCAATGATAATGTTCATCTGATCCGTAGAATTGCCATCATTCTTGTATTTAAAATCACCATCATGAGCCTTTACATGGTGCCAGGCAAGACCGCCCTTATATTTACCGCTGGCATATTGAACGCCAACATACTGATAAGAACCGGACTTACGGATAAGCTGCTCAGGTTTAGGAATCAGGCTGTTCTTGTTGATACGGCCAACACCAATGATTCCCTTAATTCCCTTGCCATAGGAGAGTTCAACACCGGAGAACGTGGTATCTGCAATCGTATCGTTGTTAATCTGAGCAAATTTACCCAGTTTAACCTGGAACTTGCCGTAGTTGCCCTGTGCCCAAATACGCTTCAACGTGACCTTGCTGTCATCCTCGCCCTTTTCGTTGATGCCGCTGTCGTTATTTGCATAAGTAGTAGCATCCAAGCGAGCTTTTACCTTCCAATGGTCGTTAACTTCTGCGGTAGGTTCAAGACGGAGCAACAGCGGGCCAGATGACTTCGTCGTACTAGTTCCATCATTGTACTTCGTCTTATCATGCTTATACGTATAACGCGCTTCGCCATTCCACTTAACCATGTCAGCGTTGCGTTCAAGGTTAGCTACGCGAACACCAAGGTTGTTGAGTTCTTCTGCGAATTCAGCAGCCAGTTTGTCAACCAGAGCCTTGTCAGCACCGGAAGTGTTCTTAGCCATAGCTTTAGCAACCATCTGCGCCATTTCGTAACGCGTGATGTTACGGTTGCCCTTGAAGGTCGTGTCGCCATAACCTTCGATAACGCCATCAGCAGCCAGCTGGCTTACAGCGTCATATGCCCAATGATCAGCAGGAACATCGGAGAACGGATTTGCAGCAGCGAAAGTCGTGCTTGCAGCGCCAACAACCAAAGCGGTCGTCAAAGCAGATACGAGAGCCTTCTTCATGAGAATCTCCTCCTTCTAAATAAAAATAACACTCGCCTTGAAGAAGGAGCAGCTTATTGAAAGTGTCCATGTTTCCTTATCAATCGCCAATCCCTCTTTAAGATAACTTCTATTCTATCATAGACGAAATAATATAGCAAGAACAGATATTGAAAATTTTATGATAATTCTTTTATTTATACCAGTCAAAATCCAGAAAGAATACCAAAAAGACCTCCACCGAAGTGGAGGTCTTTATTTGTTGCATATACTCTGCTAATCGAAGGATTAGAAGAAGAATTCAACACGGCCGAAGAAGCGGTCAACTTTCTGGCCACCCTGGATCTTCTTGTCCTTGCCGTAACGAACAGTCGTAACGATGTTCTTGAACGGCGTGTAGTTAGCGCCGATTTCCCAGCCTTTTTCGCGCGGCTTCGTTGCATCCCAAGGATTAGCAATCATAGCGTTCTGGCCGAGGTGGCTGTATGCAAGCCATGCACCCCAGGTGCCCTTGTTTTCTTTCTGAGCGCCCTTGTAGTCTACTTCGAGACGAGCAGCTTTCTTCTGGATATCAGCGTTCTTGTTGTAGGAATAGAAACCATTTACGCCAACATTCTTGCTGAACTGGTAAGCAGCTTCAACACCAAGGATGTTCAGCTGATCATTCGTGCTGCCATCATTCTTGTAACCAACATGATTTTCATCAACAACACTACCGAAAGCACCATCATGAGCTTTTACATGGTGCCAAGAAAGCATACCATCGAATTTGCCCTTGTTGTAGCCAACGCCAACATACTGATAGGAACCAGACTTACGGAGAAGCTGTTCAGAACCGGAAAGCAGGCTGTCCTTGTTGATACGACCAACACCTACGATGCCCTTTACTTCCTTACCATAGGAGAGTTCAACACCAGAGAACTGAGTATCTGCGAAAGTACCATTGTTGATCTGAGCGAATCTACCAATTTTAACCTGGAACTTGTCATAGTCGCCCTGAGCCCAGATACGCTTCAGTTCAACCTTAGCGCTGTTATCCTGGCTGGAGTCAGAACCGGCATAAGTCTTGGCATCGAGACGAGCCTTTACATGCCAGTTGCTGTTTACTTCAGCAGTCGGTTCGAGACGGAAGAGGAACGTACCTTCCTGCTCAGAACGATCACGTGCGCCGTCCTGACCTTTGTACTTGTCATGCGTATAAGTGTACTCAGCTTTGCCCGTCCACTTAACCATGTCAGCGTTGCGTTCGAGGTTAGCTACGCGAACACCGAGGTTGTTGAGTTCTTCTGCGAATTCAGCAGCCAGTTTGTCAACCAGAGCTTTGTCAACGCCAGAAGTGCTCTTAGCCATAGCCTTAGCAACCATCTGAGCCATTTCGTAACGAGTGATGTTACGGTTGCCCTTGAAAGTCGTGTCGCCATAGCCTTCGATAACGCCATCAGCAGCCAGCTGGCTTACAGCGTCATATGCCCAATGGTCAGCAGGAACATCGGAGAACGGATTTGCAGCAGCGAAAGTCGTGCTTGCAGCACCAACAACCAGAGCGGTCGTCAGAGCGGATACGAGAGTCTTCTTCATGAGAAACTCCTCCTTCAAATAAATAGAATTAACATTCGTCCTGAAGGCGGAATAGAAGAATTTGCGAGTGTCCATGTTTCCTCAACAATTTCTATTCGTTTTTCAAGACCTAAGTTATACTAACATAATCCTAAACGATTTGCAATAGATATTCGATTAAACTTTGATTAAACTTTGATTAACTTCTGATTAAAAAATCCCCCACAGCGCTCAAAACACCATTGACAACATCAAAAAAGGAGCTGTTCACCAGCTCCTGCAAATCTCTATATGGTGCTCGCCGAGGGATTCGAACCCCCGACCCCCTCCATGTGACGGAGATGCTCTAGCCAACTGAGCTAGGCGAGCAATATGGTGGGGTTAACAGAATTCGAATCTGTGACCTCCTCGATGTCAACGAGACACTCTAACCAACTGAGCTATAACCCCATGTCATAACGACAAGAATTATTATAAACCACAACACCATCAAGTGTCAAGCATTTAAACATATTTAATCGCGATAGGCAAAAGTTCCTCCATTGAATGGACGATTTTATCATCATTTATAATATGGATATCAAATTTGCCTTTGCCAAAATCCATAATGTTGCGCAGATTAATCGTCCTGTCTTCATTTTCGGCAATCTTCAGCAGCCACTTGGCACAATTATTCCCACAAGTCGAAGCATTGAACACCATCTCCGGCATGAATTTTACCAACATCAGCGTTTTCACACCGCCTGAAAGCCGTTCCGGCGCAATTTTCCCCAACACCGGGCTATCGATAACCCCGGTACCCAAAACCGTTGAGCTGTCCACATCCGCAATCATCTGCCTGGAAAAAGCGTCGACAATCCATTCATCATCATAGCTGTTCCTAAAAAACACCGCCGTATTAAAAATCGCCTCCGGCATATCTCCATAAAATATGTGCAACACCTACGTCATCTCCCCAGTAACGCTGACAGCGAACTCATTGCGGCCAGTATCTTCATCTTATTATTTTCATGCAAATAAACAGGATTCAACCTGCTTTTGGTATACTGGTAAGCAGTCCCCTTCGTACTATCCTGCAGCACAACGGTAAAGAACTGTTCCCAACTGAAATATTTTTCACTGTCTACATAATCATAAGGTTTGGCCAGAATATCTGCCAAATGCTCCTTGGCAATAAGCCCCGACTGCAAAATCAGCCATTCAAAAGACTCCGGCAGATACAAAAAGATATCCTCACGAATTTTCATGAGTTCTGTAATCCGCTCCATTTCCGGCCCAAAAGCCGCACCATCTGCAACAATCAGTAATGGACCTGCACTATGCATAACCACCGACGCAACATTCGACTTCCCAGCCGCAGCATTACATTTCACTCCAATGCTTTGTGCCACTTCACTGAAGAACTGATGCCCCGAATTGGAATCTTCCGTAATAATTTCCCTTATAGACGTGCTGCCATCATAAGGAACATTTTCATATAATTGATAGAACTCATGATATGCAGACTTTAATTCAGCATATTTGCCTGAAATTCTTATCCCGTAAATTTCGTCTACACTATAAGGAATGTTCTCCAGACGCTCCCGCGTGACAATAACATAATAGTTGCTCGAATTACGGATAGCCTTTGCAAAATCCTGTGAAAGTACAAAATTATGGCCTTCATCAATAAATACAATACAATTTTCCAGCTCCGCTATATCCCGCTGCCAATTTCGCCCGGACAAAACTACGCAATCACGCTCGCAACGGATGGTAACCCCGCTGTCTATCCCATTTTCATTGCAGTCACGAATCATATCCACCAAAGTGGTCTTGCCCGTGGCACTTTGGCCACGAACAATCGTAATATTTCGCCGCACTGTAAACTTATACTGCAACCGGCGGCTGTTTACCACCACATCATAAATGCCACGCAAAATGCTCACCCTGCCTCATACAAAATCACACCGTCACGCTCTATCTCTGCCCGTAGTTCCTCATTACACCCACTGTCCAAATCCACCACATCAAACATCAACAGTGTCGGCACTATCTCTATTTCATCCACATCAAGAGAAAACATCGTTCTATTCCCACCGGATATAGCCAAATCAATATCACTGCGTTCCCAGTTATCCCCACGCGCCCGGCTGCCAAAAAGAATAACCTTCTTCACACCGTATTTTTTTGCCAGCTTAATTATGCCGTCATGTACATGCTGCGGTAAATCCATATCTTCAACCTCATAGCCAATTCTCTTCGATATTCCTGCGTAAATCCTCAAACATGGGCAGAAACTTTTCCTGCGCCATTTTGATAATTTCCAGCGCAACTTCATCACTATAGGAGTGTACTACGTTATTACGAGCCTTCAACGCATCATGCCACAATTCCTCACTATCCACCATTCCTGCCTGATAAGCCATTTTAATGATTGCATTGGGTGAGCCTAACTTGCGCTCTCCATAGCCATGATACTCCAGGCGCTCCTTCATTGCCTTCCATGACTGTTCAAAGCAAATCTCAAACAGAGATACCATCCCCGCCTCAGTTATGGGGTCAAACGGTGGTTCCTTGCCTACAATTTCTTTAAGATTATTTAACGCTTTGAAGAAATTGCTAACTTTTTTGTGCACATCTTTATCCAAAGAAAAACTCCCCTTATATCATTTATTCAAAAAAGGATCTCTAGCCACCTAAACTTCCTTGCCAAATGTCCACAAATCATCCAATCGATACTTATACTCCTTACTGGAAAAATCCTCTCCCGCATCATAAAAATTCGATTCGGCATTCAAAATACCACACAATGTATTGTAAATCATATCATTGATATAAAAATCATCTTTCCTCAATAACAACTGTTGGAATTTATCCCGATTCTTGTTCTGATAATCTTTGCTCAAGTAAACAAATATCGGTATACGCACCTTATCAAAGGAATGATCCGATGGCCCATGACCTGTTTGCAAATTCTCACCATGGTCAGAATAATACAACATCGCTTGCATGTTGAGATGTTCTATCCCATAATTATAAACATTCTTCAAAAAATCATCAACGTAACGTAATGCATTGGAATATTCGGCCTCTCTATCTTCTTCTGCAAATACATCTTTTTCCTTGGGATATCGTTTTGTATACGCCGAATGTGTACCACGCCCATGTAAAACAATAAAATTATTTTCCGTTGGATCAATCTGTTTCAGCCCATCTAACATACTCTCGTCATATTCGCCATCAGTATGTATCACATTATCCGCTCGTTCTGCTATCAGTGAAAAGGTAGACGCACTATCTTCGCCTTCCAAATCTGTAATCCAGTAGGTCTTATAGCCTTTCTTATTCGCTATATCAATAATGTTCATAGACTCTAAAAGTGACTTATCATTATAATAGCTTTTTTCCGTCAAGGCATTCTCCAAAATCTGTTGTGTCAAACTTTGACAGGCATAGGCATTGGTAAACACAATAAAATTGCTATCATCCTTACACTGACTAAGCCATGGTGTATTGTCGTATCTGTAGTTTGCATTGTATGCCTTCATTAAATCACGGCATGCAGATTCTCCAACCACCATAATAACAGTATGAGGCGTATCACATATTTGTGCATCGTTCACAAACTGAATCGCATTGTATTTGTCCGCGATATCCTTAGAATAATGCTTTATATCATTACTATATTTTGCCGCCAACACAAAATGACCAACACAATCAGTCTTGGGCAGTGTAAATAATGGATAATAAAATAACGCGATTACAACTGCTAATACAATATACTTATTGCGCTGTTTGCGATTATCTTTATAGCCGCGAATAACTTTCAACCGCCAATAATGCACAAATGCATAAATCCCCAATATCCCCATAAGATTCAATAAGATATTTCCCCATCCAACATAAGACACTGCCCATTCCATAGCTTCTCTAATATTGGTGTTATAAACAGCCAGCATCTCTTCGTATATGATGGGATATCCATAAATTATATAATGTATATATGTAATCACGGGTGGTATACATAAGAACAACATAAGAGCATCTATCACTAGCAGTGCTCTCCTTTTAGTTATATACTTTTCAAAATAATACTGTAATGCAATAAAAGCTACTGCTCCATACGTGCCTATAAATATTTCTTTTTCATATATCCCAGCACTCCCTCCATCAATTACAGTAAATTTTATAAACGCAAATAAAAACCACCATCCCATAAACAGAAAATTCAACAGCCATCTTTTATGAAAAAATGGTTGTTGTAATACAAACTGAGTAATATATATTGCAAGTGCACATACAACGCTCTTTCGAACAAATAGAAATTTTCCTGATGATGAAATATCTCCCACTGTCAAAAAGAAAAACACGTTCATTAGCAATAGTGATATAATACTATGAATAAAGTATTACCTATTATATATTTTTTTCATACCCCAGCCTTCTTCTAACCTCCATTATCGATTTTTTAGACCATACATATCTAACAATATCACAGAACTCATACGCATTATCTACAAATAAACTCTTCACCGCATCATCAGGATAGCAACATGCCTGTTTTAATATAGCTAATCTTGCTTCCTTTAGAGAATAACTGTTTAAATTAAGAATTTCGATAGTTTTCTTAGCCTTAGTTGTCAAGCCAACAATTCGCCCATCAAGGTAACTAAATTTAAACTGCTGTTCACAATCTACCTTAGTAGGAAAAACAATATCTGAATCGTCATTCTTCTTGGCATGTCCACAAGTGATTTCAGTATTACACGATGCAATCAAATTAAAATAATTTAGCGATATATTATTATAAATATCCTTACATTTTAAATGCTCGATATGCGAATTATTCTCTGTGATTCTCGCACAGCAATATCCACACAACGTTGCCTGTTCATCAACGAGATGTTTCCTTAACTCTCTCCAACCATTATTATTTACTTCTTTATTCTTTTCATCCCGTTTCATGGTAAAATAATCTTTATATTTTCTTTCTGCAGAATTCAACCATTCAGTCCCTGCTATTTTTTTTATGTATATCATACCCTAATGTCTCCATTTGCAAGATCATTTTTGCACGTAGCAATTTAGGATTTTTTCCTGACATTCTATTTTGTATGCTATCTAAGTGTTTTTTTGCCTCTTCATAATCTCCGTTTTCTAGGCAGTCAAAAATTTGTTCAAAGCACCGTTCCGTTTCCTTATTTATATGTGCAGTTCTCATCAATGTTTCTAATATTTCATTGCTATCCCAACCATCTAACCTAGGTAATTCACCTAGTATAACGTCATTGCCATCTTTTTGCATGCTATATATTTTAAAGCCATCTCCCACTTCTCCCAGTACTTGTGGAGAATGAGTGGTTATTATAAACTGGATATTGGGAAATGTTCTTTTAAGAACCGGTATTATACGCCGCTGCCAACGCGGGTGCATATGCAATTCCACTTCATCAATAAGCACTATCCCTTTGCCATGATTAGGATTTTCCAAACTTGGATTCGCTAAAGCCAATCTCCGACTCAAATCACCAAACAATGCTAATGTACATTTTTCACCATCGGATAACTGATTTACAGCTATTCGCTCCCCATCCTTTTTTATCACCATTGTCAAAGGATGTCGTTCTATATGTAAATCACCAGCATAATCAAGCATAGCCTGTACCGATTCCCTTACAGCCTGCAAAGCACGATCTCGATACATAAAGTCTTTTTTTTCAATGATAATTTCGTTTTCCAAGTCTTCTTGGTATCTGAACCACTCAAAAAAAGTTCTAAAATCTATTTTGTTATCAATAGCCTTAGTCAATGCTGACCGTTTATCAAAAATATGCCTCTGTCTGATTCTCAGCGGAATATCTAAGACCAGTCTATGTATACCATAATTTACAAATATAGGCATATTACTACTATCAGATTCCAAAAAATCGCTGCGAAATTCACGAACTATACTCTCCAAGTTTTTTCGCTTGTATTCACCATGTCCATCCCTTTTTATATTACGCGCAAACGAATAGCTTTTTCCAGCAATATCGAAGTCAACTTCGATATTACACTCATCTCCTCCATTTTTTATATCGCCTGTTTGTATGTATATTGTCGGCTTTGTCTTTTCTTGAACTATACTATACAATATCCTAATAAACAACAGATTAATCGCATGAAGTACGCTCGACTTACCTACACCATTTTCACCAAAAATAACAACGCTATCACCATTCAAATCTATTGTTATATTGTTAAAACTACGATAATTATTTAGTGTTATTCTAGATATTTTCACACCATCATCTCCTATACATAGAAATTCATTTCCAATTCCTGTTCCGACACTTTTGATTCTTTCTAGCAAGTTCCCCAAATCACCTTCCCGCCAATATCACTTATTGTTTATCATTATTTGAATCTTTTTGTGGTGTTACACTATTCACTAAGCAGCCCACAATAGCTGCAATTGTAAATCCTGTCAAAAGCATTACCTCAGCACATGAAAAAAGTGATTCCAGCATATAATAAGGTTTATGTATGTCCACACATATCTCTAAGTTTTTCAATCCGTACGCTATTATATATATTAAGGCATAAAAATTATTTTCAAACAATTCACCACTACTAATATCTGGCTGCTTCATCATTATTTTCACCGTACCTAATATAATAAAAACACTTATACAAACAAACATCGTGCTTAGTAATGCAGCCATAATTTTTAAAAAAAGATTCGTCTTCACTTTTAAAATATATTTTCCAACCCAAGATACATTAAATAATTGCATAATAAACAACAAAATATACAAACGATAATATTTATCCAAATCGATTTCACAAAAGTATAAACATAGTACGCTAAAAAAAAAGATATTAACTAATACCAGCACTTCAAAAAAAAACCGCGTATCTTTATTATAATCAGACTTATCTAGCAACAACTTAATTGCAATAAAAACGTCTATAAAGAACATTATAATAAAAAGAGAACTATCAACCCCCACCCATGCCATAACATGTTCACCTTTTGTGATTACCCAAAATACAATCGTAAGAAAAACATGTATTATAGCAAACCAACCAAAATATTCCTTATCATATCTAGTTCTCAAAAAGCTCATTTTTAAGTCACGGAAATAATAGTATGTAATAATTATATACAGAACTGAAAAAACACCTAATGCAGTCACATCATCTAACATATCATACCATCCTTTTATAGTATAAAGCATACATCCTAAAATCCCGAGTTTTTTTACCTACGGGATCCTCAAATCCTAAGGCATTGAATATTTCATGTTGTTCCTTGCTAATTGGCTGAACGATACGCTTACTAATTCACAACCACCACTTCAAGTGGTGGTTTGACCTGGCCCTATAAGGGCATCGCAAGCACTGTTGCTAGCTTCTAAAAGAAGCGTTTCTTAGGGTGATCTTCCGCTTTTACGTAGACTTCCTGCTCTGCGATGTACTTCTTTATTGCTTCTTCTGTCACATTTCCTACTGTCCCAACAAAATAACTTCTTACCCAGAATGCTTTATCCCATTTACCATACAAATCTAGATGCATATCGTGAATCATCAGGACACTTTTGCCTTTCAAAATACCCTACGAATTTAGACACTGCTATTTTCGGTGGAATACTTACACATAGGTGCTCATGGTCGATGCATACTGCTCCGGATACTATTTCGATGTTCTTGTATGCGCATAGCTTTGTTATTGCTTCTTTTACGTCAACCCGTATTTTTCCATATA
>CACZIV010000008.1:0-89292 GCA_902781305.1 Pseudoselenomonas ruminantium | reverse complement strand
TTTGGACACCCCCATGTTAATGATTTGGCTTGCGACACCATAATCATTCTATCATGGGGGTTAAATTCTACTGGGGACACATTACCATTTACTCCATTCCCCCCAGCATAGCTGGGGGATTTTGATAGTCATTTAAGTCTACACTAAAATACTACATTGCACTCTTTATAACACCATTCATATCATAATATTTATATTTTGCCAAACATCCACCAAATATAACGTCTTTTTCTTCTTAGCCAATACTTCAGCCATGATAACAAAAATGGATTTTTTGACAAAAGAGCCGAACACTATGCTGGATTTCTCTCTGGAAAATCTACCTATTTTATGGCACAGCTGTTTGAAACAGTGTGCATGATGTTTTTAGCAATCAAGCCATTATGCTACACCTGATTTTGTACTTGCTTCAAATATGCGAAGTTTAGGTTAAGTTATTTATCTTGTTCATGTTTACTCTCTCCTCTTATAAGGTTCACTCTCATTTACCTATTCTAGCTGTTTTCACGAGGTGATATGGATAAAAATACACCGTCTTATAAATACGATACTTAACCAACCCCCATATATACTCTGCTATACTGTAGTCTATCATCTTAGCTGCTTCAGATATTTTCTTCCTTATTTTTCTATTAACTTTAAAATACTCCCAGAGCATTCTATACTTTGAATAGCCCTTACGTAAACGTATTCCCTGTCTAATATAGTAACAGTATCCCAAATAATTAGCACGATGACCTTCTAAACTATTGGCTCCAGTATTGGTTAAGCCATTAGGGAGATAGTTACATATATAAATGGGAATTTTATACCATCTAACTAAGCCTCCATCTGCTGATATTGCTTCCCAACATATAGCCTCTGTAGCAAAATACTCACCGGGATATTCTGGAAACTTATGATCTCTTAATTTTTGTGTTAACCACACCTCTGCCTTATCCCCCCCTAAAAAATATTTGTCTTTTTCAAATACACTTGCATCAATATAATCATCTTTAAAACCAGAAATTTCGCCTATTATATTATTTAACGAAAAAGCTCTCAATCCGCTAACCCCTACTATTTTATCATTTTTCCGTATTCCTTCTATCCATTTCAAAACTAACTCTACTGCGTTTTCCGTTAGATAATCATCACTATCAACAGGAAAAAAATATTTTCCCCTAGCTAAATCAAAAGCCTTATTCATCGCACGATGTTTTCCACCATGCTCTTGCGAATAGAATCTAATATCAAATCTTTTTTCAAAATTTTGTATTTCCTTTATATACTTTTCTGTATCATCTATTGAACCATCATCAATAACAAGCCATTCAAAATTGTAGTTGCTTTGCTTCGCCAGAGAATTATACAAAGTAGACAGGTATTTAGACCGATTATAAGTCGCTGTAAAGATTGTCAACATTACGTTTTCCATTTTAACAACTCACTTTCCTATAAATATACCCCGCATACCATTTCATCGAAGAAATATAATCTTTATTCTTCCAACTCCATTTTGCCATCAATCGATATTCACGATAATTGCGCGGCACAAATAACCAATCAAACCATAATGAACGATTTTTATATTCCTGCCACACAGTCTTTAGCCCCCCTTCAAACCAAGGATGCCAAGGTTTACCGGAGCGATAATGTATTATAACAGTATCTTCCTCTCTATTAGGCAAACTGCCAAAGTAATTATATCTTGATGGAATTACCTTACCGTACATGCCTGCAACTACATTTATAGCATCTTGATCGGCATATATCAAATCTTCTCGTTCCATCATTAATCTCATACATTTCTCAGAAACATTATTTTCATTCCATTTCCTTAAATCCGCCCAAATAACTCCCGAATTATAGTACAGTTGTCTCTCATCTAAAGCTAACGCCTTCTTCCGAGCAGCTGCAATATCCTCACCATCTTCTACTGCTGCAAAAACGCAATTTCCTAGTTGCATATTTAACAATTCATCAATTGGTGCGACACAACAAGTGTCCGCATCAATATATAAAATCTTATCAACTTTCGGATACAGATATGACATAGCTATAAATCGATGAAGAGACGCTGTCGTTAAGTAATACTGAATTGGACTTTTTATCCCAACATAAAGTTCAATACTCACGGTATACAATTTTATTATGGCATTCTCATATTTTTGGGATAAGCGAATTAATTTATCTTTATCTATTTCTTCCATAGATGTCAAAAAAACATGAAATGATATATTGAGATGTTTGTTGTTGTTCAACAAAGATTCCATCATTATTCCCATAGGTGGAACAAACCAATGATCTACTCCAAATGCGATATGCATATGTGGTAAATCCTTATTTAGTTCTCCATATACTTCCTCATTTATGACAAAATCCGCAAAATTAAACACGCTGCCCCTCCTAAATTACACTAAAAGTTTATCAATATATCCAGCCAGTACCTTTGACCAGTGCTCATAGCTATAGTTTTTTCTCGCATAAGCCTTAATTTCCTCATGAGTATTCACATCCACTCTATTCAGTAAATGACTCATCACATTCTCCAATTCCTCAGCTGTATATCCTTTTAATATTGTCCCTAACCTGCCATTATCCGTCACATCCATTACACTTCTTCCATAATGTGTTAAAATTGGATAACAACCAAAGTACATAGCCTCAATCACTGAAACATTAAACCCTTCACTAAAGCTTGTTAGAATAAAGAATCTGGACTTTTGGTATATTTCATACAATTTTTCTCGCTCATATATCCCCCCCCTGAGGACAACCGTCTTCCTTAGCATTTCACGTTCCAAACAGCACTTTTCCACATATGCACAAAACGATTCCGTATAGGGGCCAACAAAATAAAACTTCCACTCCGCCAAAATATCATCTGGCAACATTCTTATCGCATTCAAAAACAATTCGTTGTTTTTATTTTTATCACCAATTCGACCAACAGTCAAACAAATCTTCTCTTTTGTTTGACCTTTATCTATCTCATCACGCTTCACATTTAAAAAGGATACACAATTAGGCAAATACTCTATTCTGCTCTTAAAAGCAATATGATTCTTCAACACATCAAAAAATTGTTTATTCTCTACTGTATACAAATCAATATTATGGCCTTTTATACGTTCCACCATAGATTTAATTTTCCTCGATATTGTCCCATCATAAAAATGAGAAAATCCACCTTCCGACATATCAAGTTTACACCAAATCTTCAAATTAGGATTTATCTTTTTTGCGTAATTTGCAGTTCTATATGTTGATGTTCCATAATTGAATAACATCAACACATCCAAAGACATTGCATTTTCTTTTAGCCATTTTTGACCAATTGCAATTTCTTTTCTAAAATCGAACTCATCGCCGAGATGCACCAAGCGGCAATATTTTTCAAATTCATCGTCATGAAGTTGGTAAGTATTAAAATATACATAACTTGTTTCCCAACCACATTCACGAGCCAAATAATATGCGTATGAGCATGGATCTTTCGCCAAATGTATTTCCGTAGACATCGTATACATAAGCACAGCCATTCTAGTCATTATTTACCTCTTCTCCTTCAATTTATCAATTGAATATTGCCAGTAACATTTCAATGCCTGCAAATACTTATGCTTTCTTAACCAATGATGTCCCATATATTTCCACTGCTGATAGTCACTGGGCAATTCCGCAGGAACATCGCTCCATGGAGATAACGCTTTGTAATAGTCAAAATATTCCTTATCTTTGTTATCATACCAGGCTCTCCAAGGCTTTTCATCACAATAATGTAATAGTACAACATCGACAGGAATATCCTTTTCCGTAGCGTCCAACATAAAATTATATTTTCTATCCAGAAAATATACGTTTTTCTCCAACACGTTATTTAACGCATCCTGATCGTAAAAGAATTCTCCAGATTGATGAAAAAACTCATCCAGTTTTTCAGGTATATTACAATTTCTCCAATATGTAAGGTTAATATACAACACACCAGAGTTAAAGCGCCTTTCATCTTCTGTAACTATACGTTCGCAAGCTGCTGCAATTATATTATTTCCAGTATTTATATTAAATAGTTCCTGCAGATTAGATAAGCATATAACATCAGCATCTATGTATAGAATCTTTTTTATATTTCTAGGGATTACTTGAGATAAGTATAAACGATAATAAACTGCACAAGAATATCTTTTACTGGTTGGTAAATCTTTTACTCCTTCAACATCAATAACATGAATATGTATAGATACTCTTGGATATTGTTTCGTAATCTGAGCAAATTTATTAACATCATTTTCACTTATTTCATCAATTAGTATATGAAATATGAATTTTTCTTTTTTATTGTTTTCCAACACGGAAACAATTGAAACACCGGCTGGTAAAATAAATTTTTTATCAATACCATACGCAATATGAATTATATTATCTTTATCGTCACTATTCCCTAACTTAAGGCATTGACGTTCTACTTTTTCATTAATCATAGCAGTCACTTATTTTCTAATATCCGTTCCAATCTACTTATCACTTGATCATAGTCACAATTTTCTCGTACATATTTCGCAGCACTTATGCTCATTATCTGCCTTATATCTTCATTATTAAGCAAATAAATAATTTTTTCCGCAAATCCATTAGCATCTTCTGAATATACTCTGAAACCATTTTCTCCGTTTACGATTAAATCATCACATCCACCTATATCCGAAACAACCGACGGCAAGCCACAGGACATTGCTTCCATTAGAGAAGTGGGTAATCCTTCGCTACGAGAAGGAAAAACATACAAATCAGATAGCTGATAGTAGTCCTGTGGTTTTGGCACTTCCCCTGTAATAATTACACTATCATTATTTTCTTTAGATAGCCTCTTTAATTGCTGTAGTAATTCATATTTTCCACCACCAACAACAATCAGCTTTGCGTTTGTTACCTCCTTAAAAATTATAGGCCACATCTTTATTAAGGTATCAATCCCTTTGCGTAAAACCACTCGGGCACAAAATAATACAACTGGAGCTTTTAGCGGTATGCCATATTTTTGCCTAAGTTGTCGCTTTATTTCAGAATTTGATTTAGAATACTTTTTTGTGTCAATGCCATGCGCTAGTAAATGTATTTTTTTATTATCAATTTTACCTATTACATGGTATCCTTCGAATATCTCTTTTGTGTTAGCAATATAATTCGTACACGAGGCCAAGATTTTATTTCTCCAGCTAGCCTTCTCATCAAAAATTTCTTCTTTTATAGTAATGGACAAAGTTACAGGCTTATGCATTATTCTTGCATAAAGAATAGCCCAAACAGCAAATTTAGGTGTTCCAATAATGTAGAAGGCATCTATTTTTCGATGAGTAGTAAATAAACGTATTAAAATCTCCAACCACCGAAATGGTGCATGCAATCGTACTAAATCAATACCATTTATGTTTTCTCTAGCTTTGGTAAACCAATATCGCTTTTTTGCCATAATAGTTACATTATGCCCCTTCTTTATGAGCTGTAGTGCATAATTTTCTGCTTGAAACTCTGCACCACTTTTCATTGGCAACCCATCTTTGGAAAATTCTTTTCCTGCCGCAAAATCTTTGACAAATAAGCCTATATTCATGAATTATCACCTTCCGTATTGTTTATTTGGGTGGATTCGCCAAAAGTTTATCACATTCATCCAACACCATTTCAGGAGTAATACTCCAGAGACAGTTTGGCTGCGGATAACTTGGACACTCCTGAGGTCTGTAGTTACATGGACAGCAAGATTCTCTGCTAGTTAAGACACGGGCATTTTTGTTGACCGGATGCCAACGCTCCGGGCTAGTGCAACCATACATCGTCACCATTGGTATCCCCGTAGTAGCTGCGATATGGGTAGCTCCCGTATCTACTGTAATCAGCAGGTCAGCCTTGCCAATAATGGCCGCCAAATCCACTAAGCTAGTTTTCCCACAAAAATTCATCACCGGCTGTTCCATAGATGCTATTACCTCATCAGCATATTCCCGATCATTGGGCGCCCCAACAATAAAAAATGCCGCATCGTATCGTTTGGCCAGTTCCGTAACAACCTGAACAAAATATTCTTTGGGCCATGTTTTTAGAGCAAATGTACCTTTGACGCAAAGCGCGATTCTTTTTTCTGCTTTTGACAAGCACATTAATAACTCCTCAGCCTTTTTATCGGCTGCATCTGTGATTCGGGCAAATACAGGTTCAGCGTGGCCTGCAAGCCCTGTAAATTTGCGGATAATCGTTTGATAAGTCTCCGCTTGCAAAGTAGCATCCAAATCATGCGAAATCTGAACCACATCCGTATATAACCAAGTTACCCTGCTAGGGCGGTCATCAAACACTCTATCAGGGCCAACTCGAACAGGTATCCCTGCCAGCCAGCAAAGCAAAGCAGGACGCAATTTGCGATCAAAGGATATGGATAAATCAAAATGACGATTTTTGATATCTTTAATCATCGCCATCATTTTACTAATAGAATTCTCTTTGGCCTTGTATTGAAAGACTATTACTTCATCAATCAATGGGTTGTTTTCCACAGCTTCACGCACTACCGGTTTAACCAACATCGTGATTTTTGCTTTGGGATATGCCTTTTTCAACAAAGCGATGGCACTAGTCGTCAAAACAACATCGCCTAGATTTACCAACGCATTGATCAAAATATTCCTGTATTTTTCCATACTACTAATTCACCTTTATTCTCTTATTCCGACAGCAATATACTTTTGATACCTGCTTGTCGGTTTGTCAGGCAGGGTCATGCGCAGTTTGCCATCATCCAATAAGGGGTTCAAGAATCGTCTATTAAAGTTTTTCCGATCGTTCATATTCATATAGTCCATAATTTCCAAGCGGCTTCTTGCCTGTTTACAATAAGCTAACAGCTTTGCCACATCAGCAGCCATTACATCTTGGTGTTTATCTACTAACACAGGCGTTTCTTGATTCCAGTGTCACAGAAGGAACGCAGTAATCAAATGGCACACGCAGAAGTTCATTCAAATTTTTCTCTTGATCATCAATACCTGTTATGGTACCGTCATCTTCGATGCCCACTATTAAATAGCCACCATCCGCGTTCGCCATGGCCACCACAGGTACAGAAAAGTCACGCGCTGCAATTCGCGCTGATTTCCTATCGATTATCTGTTTCTCCGTATAGTATCGCAAATCATTTATACTGTCTGGATTAAACATAAATACTTCAGCCTCGCATTATCTTTTGCATATTCATCTTAATCTGAGCATACACATCATCCTGAAACGCAAAACGCTTGCGATAAACCGCACGTTTACGCGTGGGCACTTCTTCCATTGTTTTACGCACTTCAACCAACGGAATTTCATAAAATCTGGAATCCTCCGTCTTATGCCCGCCAACTTCTTCCCAAAATTCACCAAAATCCGTCTTGAGCTTACGATCACGACGAATATGGTTCATCGCATAATAGCCTTCATTGGATACTGCATAGATATGCTTACAATTAAAACTTCTTGCTACAGCCATAGCCATATACAAGATGAGATTCTTGGTACGATAACGATGGGAACGTTTGGTAATATCCTTGATTATTTCTACAGCATTGGACACATTCGGGCCTTGCATCGCACCAATCCACATTGCATCTTCACCATGCTTATCCTTATCCAGCCAAAAAATAATCTGGTATAGTGTAATGTCATCTACATACATATTGACAGCCAGCAGCCCTTCCTTTCGTTGTCCCGGTGCCATATGCAAATCAGCATACCATCGGATATCTTCCTGATCCGATTCCCAAATCTTATAATGATCATCCGTATTCAAACGCACAAACCATTCGTCATTCAAACATTTATTTTCTATATTAAAATGATTAACAATTAATTTTATTCTATCTTTCAATGTTGACCCGGCATAAAAAAATGCACGGGTAGCCTGTTCTATCGGAAATGCATTTTTTTGAATAATCTCCTGCCGTAACTTATCCTGCTGAAAAAAGTCCATCAGTTTTTCCATTGCGGAATAATGTATCATATAGCGGCCTAAAAATACAACCATACGATGCACTTCCCGTGGATTGCTAGTATCATAGATACATTTGCCCAGTTCGATAATCTTACCTATCATTACTCGTCCCCTAGATCTTTTCTTTTTTTGTTAAATAATACAGTTTCACATACTTTGTCAATGTATATGCATAATGATACTCACAAAGTATAAATCCTAATTTTCCATCCAGACAGCCACGCTTGATAATGTACATTTGCAGAAATGCAAATATCGCATGCAAATGGGCAGAAATAAGGTTTGTACGCTTTTTCGATTGGTACATCTTTTCTGCCATAAGCGTCGTATAACGATTAAACTTTTCGAAATACTGTTCCCAGTTTGTCAAACAATAATGATGTGCTGGGGCCTGCAAACGAATAATGGGAAGTTCTGTTCGTGCATGTTCATGTACCACGCCTTCCCAATGCACCTTATCTCGCGGAAACAAACGTGTAATATAGTCCGGCCGATAGACACCATGATACATGCGCTGTCCTAAGACAACACTTATACGTCTGATATCTGCGGCCTGTTGCGGAGTTTTCTCAATATGCCGGCGAATCTCTGCCGCTAATTCCGGCGTGATACGTTCATCCGCATCCAGATAAAGCACCCAGTCTGCCGTTGTCTTATCCAGGGCGAAATTACGCTGGCCGGCAAAGCCCTCCTCATCCATCGGATGTTGATAAACCTTTGCCCCCAGCTTCTCTGCAATTTCACAGGTCCTGTCCTCACTGCCGGAATCCACGACTATAATTTCATCCGCAAAATCTACGCTTGCAATACAATCATGGATATTCTTTTCTTCATTTCTGGTCAGGATGATTACTGCAAGCTTCATTCATATTTCTCCATCATTATTTTTTCTATCCGCCCTGCAAAAGCCTGCGGCGAAAATTCATCAGCAGCTTTCTTCAATTCGTCGGCATACACGGAACGTTGCGCCTCATAATTATTGATAAACTGCTCCAAAACGCTCTGCAATGCTTCCATATCGCCACTTTTAAACAGTTCCCCGATATGGAAGGAATCGAATACTTCCGGGTTCATATCGTCACTGGCTATAACTGGTTTTTGATAGCCTATAGCCGTAAAGAGCATTCCCCCCCAATGATAGCGGTAACGGGGCGCAGAATAGGGTAACAGAAGTACATCAATACCGGCAATGGCCTGCTGCCATTCTTTGCCGATAAGGCCCTTGTGGAGGAACTCTATACCTTCCGTTCCTTTATATTTTTTGATAATGCGCTCAAAGTCTTCGGCATCCTCGGGGTGCATAGTTGCGCCCTGCACCAACAGCTTTACCGGACGGGTATAATGCCCCTGCAGATAAATCTTCAAGAAATCTTCCAAGCGTTTTTCCCGACGATACTGACCAAAGAAGCCAATGGTCAGCACTTCATTCTGCGGCGGCGTTGCCTCTATATCCCGCGGAATGAATGTCGGTGGATAGATTGTGCGGATATTGCTGCGTTTTTCGCCAAAGATATCGTCACTAAACGTCAGCACCGTGGGGCGGATATTCCTGCAGCCAGCAAGCTTATCTGCTTCCCGCAAAAACTTTGGCGCTTCTCCGAGGTTGATACCATGCAGGATAAAGATAATGGGCACCGGCGATTTGCGCAGCCGGCTTTTAGCCAAGGCACGCAGATAACGATATGTCGAGGTCGGCACAATCAGGGCATCCACCTCGCCACGTACCGCCACTTCGTAAAGCTGGCGATACCAGCCCATGCGATTCCATTCCCGCTTCACCGTACGAGCCAGTTTTCGCAAGCCGGTCACGCCGCTATAAGAAACGACTTTTCCTTTCAGTTCATGCACAGGCACATGATAGTCAAAACTGAATTGAAAGCCCTCCGGCACATAGAAGCAAACTTCATGACCACGTTTCTGCATCTCTTCCACGATAATTCGGTCAAAATCCACCTCATGTCCGCCGGGGGTCATTATATTTTCAAAAATTCCAATGCGCATTATGGAACTCCCTTTTTCATCTAAATCTTTATCTAACGTTTAATTTTACCACATCACACAAAAAAAATCCGCACTTTCCGTGCGGATTGGGTATTTTATTTGCCTACAGCACACTCGTACCAAAGTATACCAACAAGCCCAGCAAAATGATGAACGGCAGGTATATCTTCATCGTCAGTCCCAGCAACTGACTTTCACTGCCTTTGCCTGCTACGCCAATGGCGGCAACACCAATCGCAATACTCTGCGGAGCAATCAATTTTCCTGCACAAGCACCGGTTGCATTAGCCGCAGCAATCCAAATCTGCGTATTGAGCGGTGCGCCGATGGCGATTGCCGCATCCATCTGGAGCTTGCCCAAAAGAATGCAGGTACTGGTAGCAGACCCGGTGATAAAACCGCCCACCGAACCGATAAAGGCTGCAATGGCCGGATACATCAGGCCTGTAGCTGCTACGGTATTATCGGCAATGGTCGTGGTCATGCCGCTGTAGCCCATGACTTTTGCTGTGGCAATGATGCTGATGATGGTAATAAACGTCGGCCGCAGGCTGGCCAGCGTCTTACGCAATACCACCAGCATATCTGCCAACGGCGTTCTTTTGATAAAACCGCTGACAAAGGTTGCAAAGAAAATCACCATGCCGGGTGTTGCTATCCAATGGAAGGTATACGGTGCACCGCCCTCACCTTTATAAATCAGGATTGATGTACGAATCTGGGAAATCGAGTCGTAAATCGTCGGCACAAGTTTGCTGGTCAGGAGCAGCAGAATAAAAATCAGTACAAAGGGCAGCCAGGCCATAAAGGCTTGGTGCTGTGTTACCTGCGGAGCATTATCCCGCTGTAGCACATAAGACGAGTTCTGCGGTGGGAAATATTTTACCGCACCGATAATAGCTCCCATCGTACATAACGCACCGGCCACACCAGCAAGCTCAGGGCCGAGAAAATAGGAAACTCCCAACTGCGCCAGCACATAGCTGAGCCCTGCCGCCATACATACAGGCAGCATATCCTTGACAGCCTGCCAGCTGCCCCCTGCAATGGCCACCATCAGAAAGGGACAAAACAGCCCCAAAATACTGATTTGCAAAGCCACATAAGTAGCCAATTGGGCTGAATCCGTACCCATAATCCCCGAGAGCGTCACGAGCGGAATGCCGATAGAACCATAGGCCGATGGCACGAAGTTTGCCACGAGACATACCGCCACAGCACTGACGGGATTGATGCCCATCCCCGCCAACATACTGGCAGGAATAGCCACTGCAGTACCAAAGCCCGCCATGCCTTCCAAAAAGCCGCCAAAACCAAAGGCAATCAAGAGGATCAGCACCCGATAGTCACTGCTGACAGAAGTCAGCATGGCCTTGATGATCTCCATACCGCCGGTATGAACCGACAGATGGTAGGTGTAAATTGTCGCCGTGATAATCAAAAGTATCGGCCAGCAGGCAAGGGCAGTCCCTTCCAATACCGCACTGGCCATATAATCAATAGGCATACCGAAATACAACACGCTGGCAATCAAGGACAGTAACAGTGCCACAGGGCAGGCTTTCCAGGCAGCCATTTTCAAACCGGAGAGGGCTACAATCAGCCAGAGAATAGGGAGGGTGGCGAAAAATAACAGCGTCACAGAACTCACCTCTTTATTTATATTACAAAAACGTTATACTGTTCCTTCTTAGTTCGCCAAAGCAGGATTTATTTCCTGTCTCGGAATCAGTAATTCCGGATGTTTCACTAAATATCCGCTGAATTCACACCACGCCGCATGCTCATCAGCAAAGGAAATATCATTCTCCATAGGAAGTTTCTTCTCCGAAACTTGCAAAGACTGCCGTATCTTACGCCGATAATCGCCCACCATATCCGTGGTCAGCCAGCAATAGGGAGTCACCACGCGGTCTACGGGTTCCGTCAGACTTGTAAACAAGGAGTAATATTCATGACCAGCCGGAGCCAAGAGTTCCATAAGTGTAGGCAATATCTGCAAATGTCCACCAATGGTATTCCCTGCCAGCATTTCCGGTGAAAGTTCGCGATGATACATCGCAAACGAAGTAAGCACCTGCTCACGCAAATTTGGTTCATCACGATCTATCACATGATAGTGAAAAGGAATCAGACCATTCGTATGATCACCAGTAACGATAAACATAGCATCAGGATACTTTTTCCGCATACGGTCGATAAACTTACATAACGCTTGATCCGCATACCAAATTCCCTGCATCTGCCTCTTTATATGTTTTTCCGTTTTCAACGCCGCCGGAGCCTCTGTCATAATCCGATCCAAATCTGCCCCATACTCATCATAAGGCATATTATACGGACCATGATTAGAAGTCGTATAGAGAAAATGGAATTCATACCGGTCTGCTGCTGACTGCTCAATCCTTTCCGCAGCTGCATCCAGAAATACATGATCATAAACGCCTAACCATGTGCGTGGAGCATCTTTAGCACAAATATCCGGCCCCCCATGATATTCATCGAATCCCGTTGCTGGTACAAAATGTTCCAGACTCCCCCAATTCAGGGCGCCACCATACCAAAAGCCTGTATGATACCCTAGTTTATGCAGCTGATAAGCCATAGACACAGGCGTTGACCCTCGCCAAAAGTTGACATTCTCATTTAACTCCAAGTCTGCATCATATACTCCGGACAAAATACTGGAAATGGATGGCACAGAAATCATACCGCCTGAAAGAAAATTATCAATAGCCAGGGTATGTGGGTCCTGACGAAATTTTTGGCTACCTTCCATCAAATTCAACTTATCATACAAAGAATCGAAAGGAACCTGTCCATGACCTTCTCCAAATAGCAGAAATATCTTTCGCGGTTTGGTAATCTTTGCACCTTTGGCCGTCCGCTTAAAACTATCCCAAGGCCGTTGCCAATCCACATTTGTAGGAAAAACTTTTCCCATAATCGTTTCGGATTCCTCATCTGTGTGCTGGAGAGAATCACTGATTTTATGTTTCCAGGCAAGTTCAAAGGCCACCAACGCATCCAAAGTCATCTTCCCCAAGAATTCATCCTGTTTCACATAAGCAGGTACTTCATCCCACTCAGGTTTATTGCGGTGTTTCAATGTACCACCATAACGCAGCCAATAAAAAAGAATCACCATCAATGCAAAGACAACAAAATTCGCCCCATATTGCAGCCAAAGATTATCGAAAACCAACGGATAAGGAATCTTGGGTATTTGGCACAATGCATAAGCAGTATAGCCCATCACACCCCAATAGGGAATAAATCCCGCTAAAATCAATCCGCCATGATTCTGATTGAAGAAAATATCTGCAAGATTGTTTTTATCCGCATTTCCTCCGAGTCTTACTGTCGCATTGAATACATCGTGGAAATGATAGTAAAAAATCATATTGCCAAAAGAGGCAATATAAATTACCGTCAAATATACCAAAACACCGCCCACACGAAGGGTATCCGCTATGGCATAATAAGCAGAGAAAAAGCTGGCCGGAATAGAAACCAGCACCATAAGAAGCAAAAACACATAGGCATTAAAGTCCATGCCCCACCAAAAACCGTAATTAAAACAACCACGAATGCGCCGCCAATCATGGCGGGACTTCTCTGGAGCATACTGCACGATAAACATCGCCCGAAACAAAGCACAAACCAAGGCCGATAGCAGCATTAACAGAAAATCACTTTGTATACCTTCAAAGAATCTTGTAAACAATGATATTGCTCCTTTACTCTATTACAAAGGCCTTTACACAGGACAATAAGCTGCCAGATTGATAGCGAATACCTGCCACACCAGCCTTTTGCGCACATTCCCAATCAGTATTGCTATCGCCGACAAAATATGATTGTGAACGGTCAATATTGAACTGTTCACAGGCTGCATCAAGCATACCGGTATCCGGCTTACGACAGCTGCACACTCGTGTATATGCAGGAATTTTGCCCTGTGGATGATGCGGGCAGTAAAAGAGCGCATCTAAATGCGCTCCGATTTTGGCCAAATCTTTGTTCATCCAATCGTAGACTTCTTTTATATCTTCTTCAGGATAGTATCCTCTGGCCACCCCGCTCTGGTTAGTGACGAGGATGGCCAGATAGCCTTTGTCGTTGACGTATTTAATCGCCTCTTTGGCGCCTTCTATCCAGATGAAGTCTTCAGGGCGATGAAGATAGTCTATATCCACATTGAGTGTGCCATCACGGTCGAAAAATACGGCTTTGCTTTTAGTCGTTGTAATCAAAGTAACCACCTTTGTTGAGGAAATCTACGTATTCCTTGACCGCATCTTTCATTTCATGGAAACCTTCGTTGTAGCCGGCTGCCAGCAGGTTGGTATCATCGGCTTCGGTGAAGTTTTGGTATTTGCCCTTGAGCACTTCGGGGAATTCACGGTAGGCAATTTCCCCCTTGCCCAAGGCCTCAATTACAGCTTCAGCTACTTCATTGTATGTATGGGCATGACCGGTACCGCAGTTGTAGATACCGCTCTTGCCCTTATTTTTCCAGAACCACAGATTTACATTGACTACGTCCTTGACATAGACAAAATCGCGGCGCTGCTCACCATCTTTGACCGGCTGGCCGTTAATCTCACCCCAACCTTGGAACAGACGCGCCTTGCCCGTTTCGTTGACCTGATTGTACAACTGGTAGAAAATGGACGCCATCTTGCCTTTGTGGTGTTCCTGCGGGCCATAGACATTGAAGTATTTCAGGCCGACAATTTGGCTGTGTGCCTCAGGCATTACCTGACGTACATAGCGGTCAAAAGCCAGCTTGGAGAACGCATAGGGATTCAGCGCATCCTCGCACTCGTCCCCTTCACGGAAGCCATTTTTACCGCTGCCATAGGTGGATGCCGAAGATGCATAAAGGAAAGGAATGCGATGCTGCAGGCAGAAGTGCAGTACAGACTTGGAATATTCGTAGTTTACCCGCATCATAAAGTTAACATCATATTCCATGGTATCGGAGCAGGCACCTTCATGGAACACGGCATCAATATCCGTACCATCAAAGTCGCCGTTTTCAATACTCTGCAGGAAATCATCCTTGTGCTGATAGTCGATGAATTTCAAGCCCCGCAGATTTTTGTAGTTCTGACCGTCTTTCAGGTCATCCACCACCAGAATATCCGTGCGGCCACGACGATTAAGTTCCTTTACAAGATTGCTGCCGATAAAGCCTGCACCGCCAGTAACAATAATCATAAAAAGTCCTCCCTTTTATTACCTCAATACGTCTAAAAGTTCTTCTTTGCTTACTGCATAAGTGCCCAGTTTCGCCACGACTACGCTGGCGGCCATATTGGCCATATAAGCGCTTACTTCTGGTTTCAGCCCCCCAGCAAGCCCCAAGGCGAACACACCGATTACCGTATCGCCGGCACCGGACACGTCAAAGACTTCCTGTGCCTTGGTGGGGATATGGCAAGCACTATCTTTCATCACCAGCGACATGCCAAATTCCGAGCGGGTAGCCAATACCTGTTTGATACCGAATTTGCCCATTACATAATGTGCAGCTTTTTCAATGGCATCATTCTGATTTTTGATTTTTTCCGGCAGTACGGCACTGAGTTCCTTGAAGTTCGGCGTGATGTAATCTGCGCCGCGGTATTTGCCCCAGGCCGTGCCTTTCGGGTCAACCAGCACGGGAATTCCATGGGCATTGGCTGCCTTGATAATCTGCTGACAGGTTTCCTCGGTGCAGGCGCCTTTGCCATAGTCGGAAATAATCACCGCATCTACACCTTCATTCAGGCGTGCCGCCACAAAGTTATGCAAACGGTCGGCATAAGGGCCGGTCATTTCCTCGGCTTCTTCAAAATCCAACCGAATCATCTGCTGATGACCGCCGATAACCCGCAACTTCGTAGTGGTCGGTCTATCAGTGGCAATAAGCCCCTTAAAGTCAATGCCACGAGCTGTCAATTTATCCGTAAGGCTCTGACAATGATAGTCATCCCCCACATATCCGGCAAGACCAATCTTACACCCCAACCGGGCAAGGTTGTGCGCCACATTGGCCGCCCCGCCCAAAGTCTCCTTCTGTTGGGTCACACGGGTAACAGGCACAGGAGCTTCCGGAGAAATCCGCGTCACTTCCCCATAGTAATACTTATCCAGCATCACATCGCCGACTACCAGCACATGGCATTTTGCGGCAGATTGAGCTATAAAATCATGCATTATCTGCTTATCCATCTGTTAAAATTCTCCTTTGGACAGGTCAATAACGCGGCATTGATAATCCCCCTTATGGGGTGGCAATTTATAAGCAGGCTGGCCTTGGAATTTAGCCAGCAGTTCTTCTGCAAAATGCATAACCGCTGCCATAGGAATATTTTTCATGCAGGCCAGATTTTCTGCCCCTGTCCGCGGGCATTGGTGAATGCCACAGGGATGACATTTTTCCGGCGATTTCAGCAAAACAGAACGTCCATCGTAAGGATAAAAGCCCGGTACTGGCGATGCGCCAAACATCGTAATCACGGGCAGATTCATGGCCACACCGATATGCATCGGGCCGGAATCCGTGGTAAGAAACAGGCAACATCTGCGCAAAAGTCCTGCCAGCACCGCCAGACTGACCTTGCCGGTAAAGATATGCAAAGCCTCGCTGTCCTTATACTGCATCTGACTAATACATTTTTGTACAATAGTCAAATCCATCGGGCCTCCAAAGAACGCAATCTTATAGCCCTGTTCGAGCAGTTTATCGGCACACTTGGCAAAATAATTATCCGGCCAGCGTTTGGTTTCCCAGCTGGCGCCGATATTAAAGGCAATAACCTTATCTTCCTCAGTAAAATGTTCCTGCCAAAGTTTATCTGCTGTTTGCTGATTTTCCTCGCTTAAGGCCATTTCCAGCCCGTCATCCTCCGGCTCAATGCCCAGAAACTTCCGCAGAACATTCAAGTGGGCATGCACCTGATGTTCCCAGCCCGGCACATAATGATGCGGCGGAAAAACGCCGCCCGGCCCCCAGCCGATATGATGGGCAATGGAAGGGTTCTGCATGGTCTTATCAAAAAGCAGGGAAAATAATGGCTTACTGTAACCCACAATGTATTTTGCACCGCTAAAAGCCGCTACTGCTGAGGCACGTTCATTGCGGTGCAGGTTAATGACCAAATCAAATTTCAGCGCCCGCACCTTGTGAATAAACTGCCAAAGTTTGGCCAGGCCTTTATCGGCTCCTTTTTTGTCCATAAAAAGGCAGGCATCCAAATGGGGATTTTCCTCCACCAATTCCCGCCAGCGGGTATCGGCCAAAAGTGTCAGTTGGGCCTGCGGATAGGCCTGGCGCAAGGCACCCAAAACCGGAGTTGTCAGCATTAGGTCACCAATTTGCATGAGATTTATGACCAGTATATTTTGATACACGTCAGCAAAGCTCCTCAATTTTTTTCCATACCTGCTCTACGGTGATGTTTTGCAAGCAATCGATATTTTTCGGGCAAGCCCGCTTCCAGCAATAACGACAAGGACGGTCAACTTCGATAGCGTTCTCCATCTGTCCATAAGGGCCATTGCGGTTGGCATCGGTTGGCCCCATAAGCATAATGGTTTTCGTGCCCATACCTGCAGACAAATGCACAGGACCGGTATCGCCGCCCACGGTCAGGCGGGCGTTTTGCAGAATATAGGTAAGCTGCTTAAAATTCGTCCGCCCCACCAAATTCAACGGCGGAATGTCGCTATAGGAGCAGATTTCTGCCGCCCGCTGTTCGTCAACCAAACCGCCGCCGACCAGCACGGGAATAAATTTGCGGTCATAGAGCTTATCCGCAAGACGGGCAAAACTTTCCGCCGGCCAGCGTTTGTTCGGCCAGTTGGCACCAATGGCCAGTACCACATAGGGATTGGTCATATTGGCACCAGCCTGGGCAAAAATCCTTTGTGCAAGGTCCGCCTCCCGCTCCGGCACCTCCAAGGTAAAACGAACTTCGTTTACGGGGCAGCCTAACGCCCGCGCCACATCCAGATAGCGCTCGACAATATGCCCATGCGCATTGGGGCCAATTACCGGCTTGGAGATTTTATCGCTAAGCTCCCGCATATTACACATGCCCAATTTCACCGGCGCCTGCCCCAAGCGGGCAATGGCAGCCGATTTAAAAAGCCCCTGCAAATCGAGCACTGCGTCATAACGGCGCTGGCGGATTTTGTGTTTCAACGGGCCATATTCATGTAAAAAGCCCCCCAGGGACTTAAATTTCTTCTTCTCAAAAAGGATAACCTCGTCAATATAAGGACACATATTGACCAGGTCAAAAGCAGGTGGTTCCACTACCCAGGTGATATGGCAATCGGGATATGCTTCCTTTAGCGCATAGGCCACAGGAAGCGCGTGAATTACATCACCAATGGCACTTAACTTTACTATAAGGTAATTCTTCATTACAACCTCATCCGCCTCACTATGTTCGGCACCTTCCCCATAGGAAAGGCTATTTACTTCTTGATTTTGTTGATGATGTTCGTGGTCGAACGCCCCTCTACCATATCGATAAAGGCCACCTTGCCGCCGTAACTTTGTACAATTTTGGCTTCGGGCAGAGTATCCAGCGTGTAATCGCCACCTTTAACATAGACATCCGGTTTGACCTCAGCAATAACGGCTTCAGCTGTCTGTTCTCCAAACAGCACTACATAGTCTACAGCCTTCAATGCGCCTACCACTTTGGCTCTATCCATTTCACTGTTAATGGGACGTTCGGGGCCTTTCAGCCGGCGTACCGATTCATCTGTATTGAGGCCTAAAACCAATACATCCCCCTGTGCTTTGGCTGCCTCCAGATAGGTCACATGACCGGCATGCAGGATATCAAAGCAGCCATTGGTGAAGACCACTTTTTGTCCGCCCTGACGGAGTATTTCACAAAATTTGGCTATATCTTTACGTGCAACTAGCATCCTTTTCTCCTTTAATACAAAACTCTGCGCAGTTCCTCTGCCGAAACAGTAGCGGTTCCCAGCTTGCGCACAGCAATGCCGCTGGCGATATTGCTGAGTTCTGCAGCCCGCACCGGCTCAATGCCTGCGGCCAAAGCCAAAATCACTGTGGATACACAGGTATCTCCGGCACCGGACACATCGAATACCTCGCTCTTGTCAGACACGGGAATATCATGAATTGCCCCATCCTTTTCCAAAAGCACCATGCCTTTTTCACCACGCGTCACTAAGACCCCATCAGCGTTTAATTCTTCCAAAAGCTCCTGTCCAGCCGTGAACAGGCTTTCATCATCAGGAAGTTCCCGGCCGACAGCCGCCGCCAGTTCTGCATCATTCTGCTTAACATAGCCAATATCCTTGAACCGATGGATATCATAACGACTGTCTACCATGCTCGGAATATTATGCTCACGACAATAGGAAATAATCTGCTGCTGCAGTTTTTCCGTAATTGTGCCGGAACCATAGTCACTTAACACCACGCCATCAATTTTCGGTAAAAGCGCCTTGATGTACTGGCTGATCTGGCTTTCGTGCGCCTTCTGCATGGGCTTGTCGCTTTCCTTGTCAATGCGGACAATCTGCTGGCTGACCGTAGCTCGCCCCCCGGCGATAATGCGGGTTTTGGAAATGGTCGGCCGCTTTTCGTCACAGAAGAGCCCCTCGGTATGGGCGCCATTTTTTTCCAGGGCTTCTTTCAATCCCTTGGCAGCGCTATCCAAGCCCAAAAGGCCAACGGCATAGACATTGCCTCCCAATGTAGCCACGTTGTTGACCACATTAGCAGCGCCGCCAGCCACGACCTTTTCTCCGGCCTGCTGCAGTACCAGCACCGGTGCTTCCCGGGAAATGCGGGAAATGCGGCCATCCAGATAGATATCGGCCACCATATCGCCGATAACCAAAATATTCCGGCCCTGTATTTCATCAATTATATCTGCTAATTCCTGTTTCATATCCAATCACCACGGTGTAAACTGCCAACGAATGCTAAATCCATTTTCCAAGGATTTATAACGGAGAATCAGTTGGGAACAATGCAGGTCATGATACCAGTAATAATCTATGTTTTTCCATTTTTTATGGTCCAAATCATACTTCGTGCCCACAGCGATACGATTCAAATCATCTATCCGGTAACTGAAACCCGATTCCAGTTTTTTGGAATAATCATCGGTATTGAATTTAAAGAGACTATTATCCCGATTTTTCTTGCTGTAATGATAACCAGCATAAGCGGCCCAACGGTCATTGAAATCTTTTGTCAGGACTACATCCCCGGAAACACCCGAAAGACGGGTATGATTATAAGATTCCTTGGTAATACTGTAGCCTGTCTTCAAATACAATGTATAGCGATGGAATTTTATCGGATCATGCCCCAGAGAAACTCCATATTCACCATGATTACTGTGAATGCCATTGCCATACCAACGGCCATATTCAGCATTCAACCCGTAAGTGAAGTGACTCTTGCCAAAGTGTGCATTATAATTCCAAAAAGCGGATGGTTCCTTCTTAATCCAGGAATTATCTCCATCTTCATAATGGCCATAACGGACACCGGTGGACATCCCCCGATTTTTCCAGGTTATATCGTAATTACTGTGCCAACCCATCTGGGTACCAACATTAATATTGGTATTGAAATTCACATTTTTGCGCATGGGGAAACTCAGACCCCAATCCAAGTACAGGCCATCATCCTCGTTATAGCCTATCTTCGGAAGGTAATCTGTCTTGCCGGCATTGCTCCCTACACCGGTTTCATAATGATTACGGGAAAAAATAACTTTACCGCGGAGATGGAATTTCACCTTTTCCATCACGATTTTATCATTCGGATAATAAGTTATCTTCTCTGCGCTCGTATGATAATCGGGCTTTTGTGCACCACATTTCGAGTCCGTGCCGTTATAAATCACAATCCTGTCGGGATAAAATTCAAAGCGCTTGCCTGTGATATAATGGGCGCCAGCTTTTCCCTTGGCATTTTCCAGCGAACCGGTTTTTGCCCCATAATTATAATGTGCCTTATAACCATCCAGCGTTACCCGAATCTGCCCCGGCGTCATCTGCAGGATATGTGCCTTATCGGGTATGCTTACATCCTGCGTCTTGGTGTTGCCCGTAATCATTTCCCCCTGGAAACGATGCGCATCCATCTGCAGGATATCCACCTTGCCCTTGGCCATAAAGCTGCCATCCCGCTCATCATAAGTCAGTTCTTCCCCTTCAAAGGCTACAGGGGCGGCCTTTTTCGGATCTACAGGATAACGCAGGTTATTTTCCATGGCTTTGGCATCAGAGAGCAGTTTTTCCTGCTCCGGGGTCAAGCGGTTGGCCTTTGCCTGCCGGTGTTCATTTTCAATATAGTCCAATGCATCAATGCCTGTATCGGAGTCAGCATGATATACGGCCTCCACCGGACTGCTCCACAGCGGCAGCAGCAGCGCCATGGTTATGACTCCCGCCAGCTTTTGTCTATTCATTAAAACGCTCCTATCATCAGGATTTTGTCTACAAATCAATACCTTATATTATAACGCCATTGTTCAGGTTTTTCCACAGGAAAAACCACCTATCAGCGCTTCGACGAGATATTTTATCTCGTCATAACGCCATTGTTCATGTTTTACCATAGGTAAAATAAAAGTGCGCGCCGCTGAGGGCGCGCACTTTACTCTATGGAAATGTTATTTGGGTTATGCGGATATCAGCCGGCAATACCCGGAGTGGTCATTTCCTTCGGAGAAAGAATCTTTTCCATCTTTTCCTTGGAGATAAGACCTTTTTCGAGGATAACCTGACGAACCGGTTTACCCGTATTGTAAGCTTCTTTGGCAATCATCGCGGAATTTTCATAACCGATATGCGGCAGCATAGCCGTTACGACACCTACGCTCTTGTCGAGCCATTCCTGGCACTGTTCTTTGTTCGGCTGCAGGTCAATCAACAGTTTTTCTACAAACGTATCAACTGCATTGGTCATGTAGGTCATGGAGTTGAACATATTGAAGCTGATTACCGGCTCCATAACGTTCAGTTCAAACTGACCATTTTCTACGCCCAGCGAAACAGCAAGGTCATTTGCCACTACCTGATAGCAAGCCTGGTCAAGAACTTCAGCAATAACCGGATTTACTTTGCCCGGCATGATGGAGGAACCCGGCTGACGCATCGGCAGCTTGAGTTCGTTGAGGCCGCAGCGCGGGCCGGAAGCCATCAGACGGAAGTCGTTTGCCATCTTGATGAGCACCAGTGCCGTAGTCTTCATGGCGCTGGAAACATCGGAGAAACCATCGGTGTTATTCGTAGCATCAATGATATTATCTGCAGTAACGTATTTCTCACCCGTAACTTCGGACAGCGTTTCAGCAACTTTCGTAATGTAAGCAGGCTCTGCGTTAAGGCCCGTGCCTACTGCCGTACCGCCCATGTTCACGACATGGATGCTGTCGATGGCATGGTTGATGCGGTCAATGCCACGGCGGACTGCCGAAGCATAGGAATGCATTTCCTGCCCCAGCGTAATGGGCACTGCATCCTGCAGATGCGTACGGCCCATCTTGAGGATATCCTTGAATTCCTCCCCCTTCTTATCCAGTTCGTCAGCCAGTCTGCCGAGGGAAGCCGTCAGCTTCTTGCCCTTGTGAGACAGGCAAACCTTGATGCTGGTCGGGAAAGTATCATTCGTGGACTGTGCCATGTTGGCATGGTTGTTGGGGCTGATGATGTCATAGCTTCCTTTCGGCTTGCCAATGATTTCGAGTGCCCGATTGCAGAGAACTTCGTTGACGTTCATGTTTACGGAAGTACCAGCGCCGCCCTGAATGGGGTCAACGGGGAACTGATCCAAGAATTTGCCAGCAATGATTTCATCGGCAGCCTGAATCAAAGGCTCGCCGACTTCCTTCGGCATACGGCCCGTAGACATATTCGCCATTACCGTAGCCTTCTTGACCTTGGCATAAGCCTGGTAGTCTGTACACCGTAGTATACTTCATCAGGAATTTCCAGTTCACCAAGGAAATCATGCTCTTTTCTCATTTTGCTCCACGTTCCTTTCTTTCATAAAAGATAACCCAACATAACATCTCTTTTACCGAGTCGAACTATAAACACTGTTTATGTTCTCATAGCTCTTTGACTTACCTATATTGTATCATGTATACAATATACAATCAAGTACATTTTAAAAAAATGTCCATAAAATTACTACATAGCATTAAGCTATGGTAATGGGCTCTCAAGGACGAGAGCCCTCAACCTTACAACATACCGATTACTTTCATTACCGGCAGGCCTACGCCCATCCAGACGATAACATGCAGCACCGTGATGATGAAACCAATCTTCCACCATTCACCCTGCCCCATGAAGCCGGCTCCGAAGAATATCGGGGTAACGCCGCAGCCATAATGGGTAAGGAAGGATGCACTGTTGCAGAGTGCACCAAAGAGAATCAGTACGCCGAGTACCGGAGCACCGGCAGCCACGAGAATCGTAGCGAAAGCAGCGAAAAGTGCCATGATATGAGCCGAGTTACTGGCCAGCAGATAATGCGCGAAGGTATAGATGATGCTGAGTATGACGAGCATCATAATCCATTCCATGCCGGCGAACTGGGCAGCCATTACATCAGCGAACCATTTCATCAGACCGAACTTGGAGAGGAAGGCGGCCATGTTAACCAGCACACCCATCCATACGAGTACATCCCATGCTGCATGCTGATGTGCTACATCCGACCAGTCAAGAATGCCCGTCAACAGCATGGCGGAAAGACCAAGCAAGGCAACAAAAGCGGAGTCGATACCGTGATAGGAACCCGTTGCCCACATAACCAAAGCTACAACAAAGATGAAGCTCAGGATAATTTCCTTAGAGCTCATGGGGCCCATTTCGGCCAATTCACGGCGGGCCAGTTCCTGCGTTTCCGGCGTGTTCTTGAGTTCCGGGTTGATGAGCTTATAGAGGATATACGGCGTAGCCACGGTCAGGATAAGACCGGGAATAATGCAAGCCAGGAACCAGTCGCCCCAGCCAATCGAGGTGCCAAAAATCTGCTGTGCCAGCGTATTGCAGAGCACGTTGTTGGAAGCACCTGTCAGGAAGATACAAGCGGATGTAATAACCGCAGCATAGGCGCTGAACATCAGGAATGCACCTGTGCGCATATTGGTCTTCTTCTCCACATCCGAGCCAACGGCAGCCGTAATACTGCGGACAATCGGGAAGATAATGCCGCCACCGCGTGCCGTATTGGACGGCGTAAACGGTGCAATAACGAAGTCAGCGGCGCTCATGACATAAGCTACACGCAAGGTGCTGCTACCGAACTTCGAGAGCAGCATGTAGGAAATACGCTTGCCCAAACCCGTTTTGATGAAACCTTCAGCAAACATAAATGCAGATACGATTAACCAAATCGTGGTGTTGGAAAAACCTGCCAGCGCTTCACCGGTTTTCATAATGCCCAGAATTGGCAAGAGTGTCAGCGCAATCAGGGCAATAGCACCGATAGGCATTGGCTGCAGGATGAAGCCTGCAATGGTTGCAATAAAGATGGCCAGAAGCCCCCAAGCCTGGGCTCCTACCCCAGCTGGTGCGGGAATAAACCAGATAATTGCGCCGATGGCCACACACATCAGACCGCGAATCAGCGGGCTTAATCCCTGATTTTTCGAATCAGACATTTTTTCTACCTCCTCATAACGATACAACCATAAGCCGCACTTAAACGATACTATAATTGCTGTTTGACTTATGGTATGATTGATGGTAATAATATAAATGCATGACTATAAAAAACTATATAATCCGATAAGCAACGATTATTATTTTATAAGTGTTTTTTCTTTTCCAAAGGAGTTTTTTCGATGAATAATGCCAAGCCCACCCGTCAGGACTGGCTGGTTTTACTCTTTATGATGATCCTGGTGCCACTGGCCGGCGAGCCCAAAATGCATTCCTTCAGCGGGGATTTTGCCAGCTTCCGCGTCAGTTTCGGCTCACCAGTCTTTCTGTTGTTCCTCATCTGGCTCAGTAATTTCCCGCGGCTCTTTACCGGTGCAGTGGCTGGAGCCGCCGTTATGCTGTTCCGCACGGGGCTGGATGTATTTTATGGGGACGATATCCTGCTCGCCCTCATCGAGCATATTCCCAATTTCTTCTACTATTTTATTTATTCGCTGTTCTTTGCCCTGCCGCAGCTGTCCCGGCGTTCGATTTACGAACAGGCTTTGGGGATTGCCTTCTGGGCGATTATCGCCGAAGTGTTCGCTAGTGTCGGCGAGCTGGCGGCCATGAACGCCATCGCCTACCAGCAGTCGGAAACCTTTACCTTAGGCATGCTCGGACGATTGGTTCTGATTGCCATTTTACGCTGTTTCTTTATCCTCTCCTTCTTCTTCCTGTTTCAGCTCTACAACACGGAAATGCGGCTGACCCGCAAGACCAAAGAAAAAAACCGGCTGACCATGTTGATTGCCGGGCTCTACGAGGAAGTATTCGAGCTCAAGTGTTCCCTGCAAAGTGGCGAGGATATCACCCATGACTGCTACAATGTTTATGTGCAGCTAAAGGACCGTGCCCGGACACCAGAGGATGAAGCACTTGCCAATGAAGTGCTGCGCATTGCAGGGCAATGCCACGATATCAAGAAAAACCAGCAGCGCATATATGCAGGTCTGCGGGAATTAGCCCAAAACCGACGGGTAGACGATTACCTGTCCCCGGATAAACTCGTTAAACTTCTGATACACACGCAAAAAAAATATGCCCGCTCATTGGGCAAGGAAATCTTTTTCAGCGCCAAAGTCCCCACGGGGCTGCCACCGCTCCACTCGTTTATGCTGCTCTCCATCCTCAACAATCTGGTCGCTAACGCTGTGGAAGCCATCCCCAGCCGGGGCACCATCACGCTGACCATTGTAGGCGGCACGGGCGATGGACGCTTGAAAATCACCTTAGAAAATACCGGCAGCTTTATCCCGCCACGGCGCCTGGCGCAGGTTTTTTCGCCAGGTTACACAACAAAATTCGACAGTTCCGGCAAGGCCTCCAGCGGCGTGGGGCTTACCTATGTCAAACACCAGACGGAAACGCTGGGCGGCACCATCGAGCTGACTTCTGACGGAAAAGATAAAGTAACCTGCTATTTGGACCTGCCCTGTCAAAAGCTGCACAAACCGACAAAACCAAAGGAGAATCCCCCTCATGAACATAATGCTGATTGATGATGATGCTGCTGTACGCATGATGCTGCAGGACATCATTGAAGACTACAATCTTGGTGACGTTACGGACTCACTAGGCGATGCCACAGAACTGACCAATGAACTTCTTGCCGAGCGCCAGACGGACATTCTCATCATTGATATGTTGATGCCCGGTATTGACGGCATTCAGGCGGTAAACCGCATCAAAGAGAATTTTTCTGGAAAAATCATTATGCTCTCCCAAGTGGAAAGCAAGGATTTAGTGGGCAAAGCCTACGAACACGGCATTGACTACTATATTATGAAACCTTTAAACCGCAATGAAATCGTCAGCGTGCTGAAAAACGTCAGCGAGCACCTGCGTCTGGAATCCTTTGCCCAAAATCTGCAAAACTCCCTGCTCAGCCTGACGCCACAAGCCACGCCAGCACCAAATCCGCAGAAAACCATTCGCTCCCGTACGGAAAGCCAGCTCAAAGAACTCGGTCTCCTCACCGCCCCCGGCGCACAGGATTTATTAAACATCATGTCTTATGTCGAAAAAAATGGTGGGCAAATCCCTGCACTCAAAGGCTTATTCACCGCCGTTGCCGAGCAAAATGGTGCGGATGACCCGGCACGCGAAGCCAAAGCGATGGAACAGCGTTTGCGCCGCACCATTTTCCAAGGTCATGTGAATGTGGCCAGCATGGGTGTTCTCGATTATACCAATCCCAAGTTTGAAGACTATGCCCCGCTCTACTTTGACTACAACGACGTACGCAGCACCATGCGCCTGCTTGAAAACGAGGAAAAACCCACGACCTCTCAGGTGCACATCAATATGAAAAAATTTATCCATGCCCTCTACGATACCGCCCAAAGAGCAAAATAATCCACCATCCGGCATACTTATCCACAATTTTATCCACATTTTCCACATTGTTTGGGGATAATCTGTGTATTAAGCCAAAGTTATCCACATAATCCTGCTGATTTTCAACAAGCAGGATTTTTGTGTATTTTCACGAAATATTCCTATACAATAATATCATTGGCGTTTACCATAGGAGAACATCTTATGAAAGCAATTATGGCCCTGTTCCTGGCCCTTTGCCTAATACTGCCCGTATATGGGCCTGTGGCAGCAGCAGATGGACAACAGGTAAAATTAGGTTTTATTCAGCCGGACAAAAGTCTGGTCAATGGTCATGTCCTACGCCGCTATTACATCACCTATCTGGATGAACTATCCAAGCAGACCGACTGGGATTATCAACTGGTGAATATTGACGCCAGCAATGCCTTTTCGCAATTATTTGCCGGCGATATTGATTTGCTCCTATCTGTAGAATATCCCAGCTCTCTAGGGATAAACAACAGCATAATCTACAGCGCTATGGATTTTGGCTATGATGTAGAAGGTCTTTATACACGGGAAAAGGAAACACGCTTTGACCCGCAGGACCTCAACACGCTTAATGGCGCAGTTGTCGGGGTTATTGCCCATCGCCCCATCAATTACCGTTTTGAAGAATTTCAGCAAAGCAACCACCTGACCTTTACGGTGCGCGAATACGCCAATCAGAAAGAAATGCTGGCGGCGCTGACCGCCGGGGATGTCGATTTGGTCGTAGACACCGCCACCAACACGACTGCTGCCGAGCATTTCCTGCTGGCCTATACCCGTATTCCGGTACGCGTAGCCACCGTTGATGCTCACCGCAACCGCTTATGGGAAATGGAACAGGCGCTGGCCCGGCTCAATACTGAAAATCCACACTTTGAGCCGCAACTCTCGCAAACGTTAGCTGAAAATCTGGACTTCCAACTGGTTCACTACACACCACCGGAAAGTCAATATATCCAAAGTCTGCCCCCATTGCGAATTGCTGTCTATGGCGGTTCAGCGCCCTACATCGAATACGATGAAAAAACGCATACCGCTACCGGCATTTATGCAGACCTGATTTCTGCATTAGCCAAGAATTCCGGCCTGCAATTCACCTACATCCATGTCAATCACTATGAAGATGCAATAGCCCTGCTGGAAAAAGGCGATGCCGACCTTATGCTGGACGTCTTTACCGGCGCAGAAAATCATCTGCCCTTCTATTTCACCAATCCACTGCTGGAAATTCCCTATACCTTTATCGGCAGCACACCGCAGACACCTTCTGATACGGATAATATTACATTGGTCGTTCCCTGGCCGGAACCCTCCCTCATGTCTTATCTGGAGCAAAAATTCCCCAACTGGCATTTCATCGAAGCAAAGACCTCTTATAGCGAAGCCATTGGCCGTGTCCATAATAAAAAATGCGACCTTGCCCTTATCCGCAATTCCGCACTGGAAATAGCTCGTCCTCTAAGCCTTTATCCGAACCTCAATATCATTCCTGATGCTTCCATAAATGTCCCCACCAGTCTTGTCATTTCGCCCGCCCAGCCCCGCATACTACAAGGCATCCTCAATAAAGCCATCACCCAAATCAATCCGGAAAAACGCATCCATATCGTGCAAAAACACATTATCAACAGCAAACCGGACTTTTCCCTGCAGCATCTAGTATCCTTCTATCCTCTGCAAACGGGGCTTACGGCAGGTATCATTCTCTTTTTGATTGCCAGCATGTTCTTCCTCAGTCATCATCAACAAAGCATGCGCAGGGCACAAAAGCTCTTGCAGGAAAAAAATCGCAAGCTCCAGTCCATGCTCAACGAGCTGAATACGGCGCAGCAAAAACAGCGGCATTATCAGGAACTAGCGGAAACCGACGCGTTGACCGGTCTTTTGAACAAGGCGGCCATTGAACGTGCCGGCAGTGAGATTCTGCGTACGCCTGCCGCCCCTGACCGCTGTCATGCCCTCTTTATCATCGACCTTGACCATTTCAAGGAGGCCAATGATACGCTGGGCCATCAACGCGGTGATGATATCCTGCGCCGCTTTGCGGTATGCCTCAGCCACATCGTCCGCGCCAACGATGCCGTTGGCCGCTTCGGTGGTGATGAATTCATTCTGGTGATCGACAACATTCCCCGGCACAATATTGAGTGCATTGCCACGCGCATCCGCGAAGCCGCCCACAATTTAGAGCCGGAAACCAACGAACATCCGCGCCTGTCCGCCAGCATCGGCATCGCCCTCTATCCTGCTCATGGACGGGACTATCAGGAACTACTGCATAACGCCGACCAGGCACTTTATCATGTAAAAGAAAAAGGCCGCGACGGTTGGTCGCTGGCCTATTATGGCAAGAAGTCCGTTTGACAATTGCCTTTGCTCGCCATATACTAATAAAAGTTACAACTTTACACTCCAGGAGGCACGCTTATGAGCAAATTAACATTGGAAATGGCAAAAAAACTTCTTGCCCAACATACCACAGAAGAACATCTGTTCCACCATGCTGCCGCCGTCAGCGCCGCCATGGGTGCTATGGCCGAAGCCTACGGCGAAGATAAAGAGCATTGGGCCGCCATCGGCTGGCTTCACGATGTGGACTACGAAAAATATCCGAATGAGCACTGCCATCATGTGCGGGAACTCTTAACGCCCGCAGGTGTAGAGGAAGATGATATCAACGCCATTATCTCCCACGGTTACGGCATCACCACCGACGAAGTTGAACCGCACACAAATCTGGAAAAGAGCCTCTTTGCTGTGGACGAACTCACCGGCATCATCCAGGCCTATGCCCTAATGCGCCCCGAACGCATGGAAGGCATGGCGGTAAAATCCCTCAAGAAAAAATACAAGGACAAAAAATTCGCCGCAAAATGCAACAGAGAAATCATTAATCGCGGTATCGAAAATCTTGGCATGGATTTAGGCAAGGTCATGGAGTACTGCATCAAAGGCATGCAGGAACACCATGAGGAAATCGGTCTGTAATTAAAATACCAACAACGTACCTTGCCGGCCCGTCGCTTTACGGGTGCAGCGTATGACGGCTGGCGTTAAGAAACTAATATTTGCATACAAAAATCCCTGCCTAAAGGCGTTGTTTGAGCATAAGCGAGTTTAGCCTTTAGACAGGGATTTATTTTTTTGCAAATATTGGTTTTAACCAGCCGTCTCAGCGGAGCACGTTTGATTTCGTCGCCGTCTTCCATCTTCATCACGTCAGCGAGGATTTCCTTAGCCTTCGTGGAGCTGATGTTGCGGATTTTTTCCTTAACGCGCGGAATGGACGGAGCGCTCATGGAGAGTTCGCTGATGCCCATAGCCATGAGGATTACAGCAGCGTTCGGGTCGCTGGCCATTTCGCCGCACATGCCGGCCCAGATGCCGTTTTCACGGGCGCTGGTGATGGTGCGCTGAATGAGCTGCAGTACAGCCGGGTTGAAGTGGTTGTAGAGTTCAGCGATGTTGGCGTTGCCGCGGTCACAAGCCAGCGTGTACTGAACAAGGTCGTTGGTGCCAATGGAGAAGAAGTCTACGTACTTAGCAAGTACCGGCGTCATTACAGCAGCAGCCGGAGTTTCGACCATGATACCAACCTGTACATCTTCAGCATAAGCCTTGCCCTCATGAGCCAGTTCCAGCTTAGCTTCTTCGATGAATTCCTTAACCTTCTTGAATTCTGCTACGTTGATGATCATCGGTACCATGATACCAACTTTGCCGTATACGCCGGCGCGCAGGATAGCTTTCAGCTGCGGCAGGAAGAGGTCCTTGCGCTGCAGGCTGATACGGACTGCACGGTAGCCCAGGAACGGGTTTTCTTCTTCCGGAATGTTGAGGTACGGCAGGGGTTTGTCACCACCGATATCCATGGTACGGATAACGCAGAGGTTGCCCTGGCACTTTTCAACAGCTTCTTTGTAAGCCTTGAACTGGTCTTCTTCATTGGGGATATCCTGACGGCCCATGAATACGAACTCAGAACGGAACAGGCCTACACCTTTAGCACCATACTTGAGGGCGTTATCCACGTCCATATGCGTGCCGATGTTGGCCATGAGGTCAACTTTCACGCCGTCCGTCGTAACAGCAGGCAGGTCTTTAAGCTGAGCGTAATGTGCAGCCAGTTCCTGCTGTTTCTTGATTTTTTCGTTGTAACCAGCCAGTTCTTCTTCGCTGGGGTTCACGATAATCTTGCCTTCTTCACCGTCCATGATAACATGGTCGCCGTCAGCAATCTTGTCGATGCGGTCTTCTTTGTTCAGACCAACGATGGTCGGAATAGCACGGGCTTTGGCGATGATAACAGCATGAGCCGTCGTGGAGCCGGAACCTAAGATTACACCGGCAATCTTGTCGGTCGGCATGCCAGCGATAACGGAAGGCTCGATTTCACGGCCGCAGAGGATAACTTTTTCGTCACCCAGTTCCGGTTCTTTAACGCCCAGGATGTACTTAGCTACGCGCTTGCCTACGTCACGGAGGTCAACGGCACGGGCTGCGAAGTATTCGTCTTCCATCATCTCGAACATCTGAGCCTGTTCTTCAGCAGCTTTGAGGACTGCCTGCGGAGCACTGGCATTTTCTTCGAGCTTTTCTTCGATTTTCTGCGCCATCATGGGGTCCTGAACCATCATGCGATGTGCTTCCATGATTGCAGCCTGCTCTACCATATTCTGTTTCTGCAGGCGGTCGATGTTTTCACGCAGGGTTTCTGCTACGGCGGTCAAAGCGTCCTGAGCCTTCTTGCTCTCCACTTCTTTGGATTCCGGCTGGTAGTTTACCAGATAGCCGTCCAGATTCTGACCTGCCAGCATGATTTTACCGATAGCAATACCGGAAATAACGCCTTTACCTCTGATTGCGTCTGCCATTTTTCTTTTCCCCCTGATAATAGTTGCCATAACTATGATTTATTTCGTAAAAAACGCCTTCCTCCAAAGTCTCCAATCCTTGGAAAGAAGGCGCCCTAACCCTATGGGTTAATTATTATTCTTCGCCGAACTTGGAATCAACGAGATCTTTCAGAGCCTTTACAGCATCTGCTTCGTCCGGGCCGTCTGCAACGATGGTGATTTCCGTGCCTTTAACGAGACCCATGCTCATGATCATGAGAATGGACTTAGCATCAACCGTCTTGCCCTTAGCCTGAATCTGAACCTTGGACTTGAACTTCGTAGCCGTCTGTACGAAGATGGATGCCGGGCGGGCATGGATACCAGTTTTGTTTTCGATCGTTACAACTTCCTGAGTCATTTGAAAATCTCTCCTCTTTACTTAACCATATTCTAAAACGAACATGAAAATCTTTAACTGCCTTATATTAATGCAAGCAGCGTGCCAACTTTTTAAAACACTTGGTAAAATTTCCTAAAATCGTCATATATCCTGTAATTACTAATCGCATAAAATGAAAAATAATATTTACCCGTGAAAATTTCCTAGAAAATAATTCTTGTTTTTGGCAAATATTACCAACTTTATTATTTTCATTGGTAAATATTACCAATGTGGGTAAAAATTACCAAAATCAAGACAAGCCATATTTTCTGGCTTTAGCCGCCACAGTTTTATGCGTGATTTTGAGTTCCTTGGCCGCAGCATTAAAAGTGCCACACTGCTTCAAAGCCTTGGCAATAATGCGTTTTTCGTATTCTTCCCAAGGGAGCACTGCACTTTCCGTTTCCAGCTGCTGCACTTCCCTATCGGCGGCCTCGCCTTTGATGTACGAGGGCAGGGACGCTACGGTGATGGTATCGCTGTCCATCAGCGTAATCACCCGCTCAATGACATTTTCGAGCTCCCGCACATTACCCAACCATTTATAGCGCATGAGAATGTCCATGGCTTCCGGCGTAATGCTGCGGACGGTTTTCCCCGTAGCAGCACTGATTTTATCAATAAAATGCTCCACCAGCAGCGGGATATCATCAATGCGTTCCCGCAGGGGCGGCAGAATAATGGGGATGACATTCAGGCGGTAATACAAATCATCGCGGAAAGTGCCGTCCTTGACCATATCCTCCAAATGACGATTGGTGGCGGCGATAATCCGCACATCCACATGGACCGTTTCCTCGCCGCCTACGCGGTCAAATTCCTTCTGCTGCAGTACCCGCAGAAGTTTGACCTGCATTTTCTTGTCCATTTCGCCAATTTCATCGAGGAATATCGTGCCGTGGTCAGCCAGTTCAAACTTGCCCAGCTTGCGCTTTACCGCACCCGTGAAGGCGCCTTTTTCATGACCGAACAGTTCCGATTCCAACAAAGTGCCGGGAATCGCGCCGCAGTTCACGCGGATAAACGGCCCCCGCCGCCGTTCACTGGCATAATGAATGCCCTCGGCAATAACTTCCTTGCCGGTACCGCTTTCGCCGCGAATCAGCACGGTAGCCGAGGATTGTGCTGCCTTGGAGGCCAGCGCCAGCACGTCGATAACCTTGCCGCTTTTGCCGATATAATTGGCAAAAGCGTTGGCTGTCTTTTTCGTGCGCAGAAGTTCCTGCTCCAGATATTCCGCCTTGGCAGATACCTGCGAGAGCCGCGCCATGAGGTTTTGCAGTTCCGTAATATCCTTGATAACCGACACGACACCGGCGATTTCGCCATTGACAAAAATCGGATTGACATTGGCCACCACCGTCGTGCCGTCCTTCTTGCGACTGATGCTGCCAATACGCGCCACACCGGTACGCAGCACCGCACAGCGGTTGCCGTCGGGCGCGGTCTTAAAGACATTCTGCCCCATGACCATCTCGGGAGTCTTATGGACAATACGCAGATAGGAGGGATTGACATAGGTGATTTCGCCGGTTCTATCCACCACGCAGATACCGTCCTGTACCGCCTCCAAAATCATCTGCAGACGTTCCTGCATCAAGGCATTTTCATGGAGGAGCTTATCCATTTCATGGATTTTCCCCGGCTCGCGCATCTCGAAATCGCCTTCCAGAAAGCGCACCATTTCATAGACCGCCTGCCGGCCTGCATCGCCTTCGGCAGAAACAAAGACCGAATCCCCCTTGCAGATTTTGAGCGCCACCAGCTTCATCAGACTGCGCATCTCAAAGCGCTCACTGCGCTGACTGCGCAAAAACAGGGGGGTTGCATATTTCTCGCTGAGTTCCCGCGCCCGCTGGACAATCATCGCCGCAATACGGGCATGTATGCCGCTGTTGTGGTGTACCACGGCCTCCTGTTCATACATCATCTGACTGGTTCTCCTTTCTGCCTGCCATAAGCAAATAAGGGCGGTACAAAACGCTGTACCGCCCTCCTTTTTTAAACCTTAAAATATATCCTTGGCCAGAACGATCGTCTCGTCGCGGTTCGGGCCAACGGAGACAATGCCCAGCTTGATGCCGGTTACTTCTGCCATGCGTTCCAAATATTTCTTCGCATTTTCCGGCAGGTCTTCGTACTTGCGGATTTTGCTGATATCCGTGTTCCAGCCCTCGAAAGTCTCATAAACCGGCTCTACTTCAGCCAATACTTTGAGGCTTGCGGGGATTTCGTTGAGGATTTCGCCCTTGTACTTATAGGCTACGCACATCTTGATTTCTTCGAAGTTATCGAGGATGTCCAGACGCGTAACAGCCATGTAGTCGATACCGGAAATCAGGCCGGCATAGCGAACCACGCAGGCATCGAGCCAGCCCGTACGACGGGGACGGCCCGTAACCACACCATATTCATGGCCTTCTTCACGGATTTTCTCGCCGATAGCATTGAGCTGTTCCGTCGGGAATGGGCCTTCGCCAACACGGGTGCAGTATGCCTTGACGATACCAACCACTTTGTCAATCTTGTTGGGAGCAACGCCGGCGCCTACGCCCACACCACCGGAGATCGGATGGGATGCCGTAACGTACGGGTAAGTACCATAGTCGATATCGAGCATCGTAGCCTGTGCACCTTCAAAGAGAATCTTGCGGCCTTCCTTGATTTCGTCATTCAAGAGCGCAATCGTGTCACAGACATAAGGACGCAGACGTTCTGCATAGCCTAAGTATTCCTTGAGAATTTCGTCATAGGAGAGCGGCTCATGGTCATACAGGAGTTTCAGTTCCTTGTTCTTGATTTCGAGGTTTTCCTTGAGGCGTTTCGCAAATTCTTCCTCGTCCATCAAATCGCAGACGCGGATGCCGATACGGTTGTCACGGTCCATGTAGCAGGGGCCGATGCCGCGCTTGGTGGTGCCAATCTTGTTGTCGCCGCGGGCTTCATCGCCAATGCCATCCATCAGACGGTGATAGGGCAGCACCACATGGGCACGATTGGAAATGCGGATACCGGACAGGTCAATGCCGCGCTCAGCCAGACCATCCATTTCCTCCAGCATAACCATTGGGTCAAAAGCCACGCCGTTGCCGACAATACAATGCGAACCTTTGAACAGAATTCCAGAGGGCATCAGACGGAGCTTGTAAGCCTCGCCATCCACAACCACGGTATGACCGGCATTGCTGCCGCCCTGAAAGCGCACTACCGTATCGGCCTGCTGTGCCAAATAATCGACGATTTTGCCCTTGCCTTCATCGCCCCACTGGGTACCTGTTACTACTACTGTTGACATAAGTCTCTCTCCTTAACGCCTTGTTAATTAAAGGCCAAAACGTTCAAAAATCATATCGACATGACGCAGGAAATACTTGTAATCGAAACAATCGTCGATTTCTTCCTTGGTCAGGTATTTCGTGATATCCGGGTCATTTTCCACGCTCGTACGGAAGTCCTGTCCTTCCATCCAGCGTTTCATGGCATTGCGCTGTACCCACTTGTAGGCATCTTCACGCAGTACGCCCTTGCTGACCACCGTCAGCATAATGCGCTGGCTGTAGATAAGGCCGCCCGTACGCTCCATATCGTGGAGATCCACGTTGATGGTGCTGTCCGGCAGGATAACACGCTCAACAGAGGAATGGGAAATATCGCGCTCATGCCAGAGGGTGATATCCTCGAGTGCTGCTACAGCGTTGCCGCGCACCAAGCGTGCCATACCGGAAATACGTTCGCAGTTGATGGGGTTGCGCTTATGCGGCATAGCCGAAGACCCCTTCTGCCCTGGGGAGAAATATTCCTCAGCTTCACGGATATCCGTACGCTGCAGATTGCGGACTTCCGTAGCAATCTTTTCGAGCGTGCTCGAAACAATAGCCAGCGTCGTCACAAATTCCGCATGGCGGTCACGCTGAATAACCTGCGTAGCCAGCGGAACCGGCGTAAGGCCGAGTTTCTTGGCCACACGCTGCTCGATTTCCGGGTCGATATTGGAGTAAGTCCCCACCGCACCGGAGAGCTTGCAGACGGAAACCGTCTTCTTGGCATGCTCAACACGGTCGATATCGCGTTCAATTTCCGCACTCCACAGAGCCATCTTCAGGCCAAAGGTCATGGGCTCAGCGTGAATGCCATGGGTACGGCCAATGCAGGGCGTATGCTTGAATTCCACGGCACGGCGGCGCAGAACCTCACGGAATTTGCGCAAATCATCTAAGATGATATCGGCTGCATCCCGCATCATCATGCAGTAAGCGGTGTCCTTAACGTCGCTCGACGTCAGGCCCTTATGCACATACTTGGAATCCTCACCAACATTTTCGGCGACATTGGTCAGAAAGGCAATGATGTCATGATGCGTAACGGATTCAATTTCCAGAATGCGTTTCACATCAAATTTTGCCTTAGCGCGAATGTTCTTCGCTGCTTCCGCCGGGATTTCGCCCAGCTCTGCCATGGCGTCGCAAGCAGCCAGTTCCACATTCAGAATCTGCTGCCATTCGTTCTCGATGGACCACAGGTGACCCATCTCCGGGTTGGTGTAACGTTCAATCATTAGTGAATTCCTCCTCAGGATTCTTGCGGCGTCACTGCACCGCGGAAGTGAAAACACGATAAAAAAACTCAAATTGACTGCCCCGCCATCTGCGAGCCTCAGCCTCATTTTGAGTTTGGAGAAAGTTCTTTAGTTTCCCTTTCTTATAATAGCAAAGCGGAGGGCCAGTGTCAACCTCCGCCGTCAATCATGCACAAAGATACATTGGCATTATACCCTTGGTAAAGAAACACTCGTGATGTACAGGGACACCGGCGGGGGAGAGCTAATCATTTTTCTTCGCTGAGACAGGCTTGTCAAACGCTGCGAAAAACAATTAGCTCTCCTCCGCCTCCGCACTCTCACGTTTTCTCAGCCTCTACACATCAGCTCAGCAGGCGTCTTATTGCAAGAAGCATAAAAATAATTGATTTTCTTACGATGTAATGCTATAATTAGAGCCATAGAGGACATTAGGTTAGAAAAATCCCCCGCAAGTGCTAGTTGCAGGGGATTTTTTGTGTCTCATCTACCGCTTAGTGGTTTAGCCAATACTTGAATAACTCAAGCAGAACTCCCACCGCCAATGGTATCAACACAGACCGTATTAACTCCTCGGAGGACATTAGGTTTCACCTCCTTTCGCAAGGAGATGTCCCCATTATAACTCAGAATCTACACAAAAGCCAGCCTTGCCGGACTGATGATGACTTTCCGTAGCTTTTGACAAGCCTGTCTATGGCGAAGGAAAGTTATTATCAGTTCGGCAGGCGTCTTATTACCTCGAACCTAATCACGGTAATCCCAGTAAAAACTAAGCCCGTGGACTGATGGTGACTTTCCGCAGCTTTTGACAAGCTTGTCTATGGCGGAGGAAAGTTACCATCAGTCCACGGGCGTCTTATTGCCTCGAATTTACAATTCAGCAATTAGAATGCCGGTACAACCGCACCTTTATACTTTTCGTTGATGAAGTCCTTAACCTCTTTGCTCTGCAAAGCCTTAATCAGCGCCTGAATCTCCGGACGCTTTTCATCACCTTCGCGAACGGCAACGATGTTCACATAAGGAGAAGTGCTGTCCTCCATAAAGAGCGCATCCTTGGTCGGCACGAGGTTGACCTGCATCGCATAGTTAGTGTTGATAACCGCTGCATCCACATCATCGAGCGTACGCGGAACCTGCGCAGCTTCTACTTCCTGGAACTTGAAGTTATGCGGATTGCCCGTTACATCCTGCACCGTAGCCTTTTCCTTCACGCCGTCTTTCAGCGTGATAAGGCCAGCCTTCTGCAGAAGCAGCAGGGCGCGGCCGCCGTTGGTCGGGTCATTCGGGATGGCAATAGCGGCACCATCTTTAAGTTCCTTCAGGTCTTTAACCTTCTTGGAGTATACCCCCATAGGCTCAATATGCACGCCAAACGCATTTTTCAGCTTGACTTCCTTATGTTCTTCCATGAAGTTCACCAGATACGGTTCATGCTGGAAGAAGTTGGCGTCCAGTTCCTTGTCGTTGAGTGCCAGATTCGGCTGTACATAATCGTTGAATTCCACGATTTCCAGCTTGATGCCGTCTTTTTCCAGCAGTGGCTTCACGATTTCCAGAATCTCTGCATGGGGCACGGCCGTAGCGCCAACCTTCAGCGCCTTGCTGTCCGTCTTGGCTGCCTGTTCACTGCCGCAGCCGGCAAAGGCCATCGCCGCAATCAGCAGCGTACCGATAAGTGCTAAAACTTTTTTCATAGAGGTACCTCCCTTATAATAAATGCTTATTTTTTATCCAAGTGCTTGGCGATGGTGTTGCCTACAAACTGTACCGCCTGCACGAGAACAATCAGAATGATAACCGTGGCAATCATCACTTCCGGACGGAAACGCTGATAGCCGTAGCGGATGGCCAAATCGCCCAAGCCGCCGCCGCCAATGGCGCCCGCCATCGCCGATTCACCAACCAGACTGATAACTACCGTCGTGAGCTGTGCCACAATGCTGGGCATGGATTCCGGCAGCAGTACGCGGCTGATAATCTGCATGGGGGTTGCCCCCATCGACAGTGCCGCTTCAATAAGTCCGTAAGGAACTTCTTTGAGGCTGGTTTCCACCTGCCGCCCGATAAAGGGAATGGAGGCGATAACCAACGGCACCATCGCCGCCGTCGTGCCGATAGCCGAGCCGACCAACAAACGGGTCAGCGGGATAATGGCCACCATCAGGATGATGAACGGAATGGAGCGAATGGCGTTGACCACCGTACCGATTACTTTGTTGAGCATCGGCGACTCCAGAATCTGTCCTTTGTCCGTGGCATAGAGAAGCACGCCCAAAGGAATGCCCAAAGCCGAGGCGATGGCCATGGAAACGGCTACCATGTAGACGGTCTCGCCCAAAGCCTTAGTCAGCAGAGGAATCATGTCGTTTGACATAACCAATCACCTCCTCTTTTAAGTCACGGCTTTTGAGGTAATCAAGCGCCGCCTGTACCTTAGCCGTATCGCCCCGCAAGCCGATAATCATACGGCCAAAGGGCGTGGCTTTGATATGGTCGAGATTGCCGAACAGCAATGTGGTTTCCACTTCCGGGAACTTCCGAATCATATCGGCAATTACCGGGTCATCAGCCGACTCGCCAATAAAGGTCAGCCGCATCAGGAGATAGGCGTCTTCTGCCGGTTCCGGGCTGATTTTGCCGCCGCGGAAAGCCGCCGGCAAGTCATTGGAGAGCAGTACGCTGATAAACTCTTTCGTAATGGGCTGCTGGGGATTGGTGAATACTTCAAGCACCGTCCCCTGCTCGGCGATAACCCCCTTGTCGATAACCGCCACCTTGTCGCAGATATCCTTGATGACCTGCATTTCGTGGGTGATGACCACCACCGTGAGCTGCAATTTCTTGTTGATATCACGAATCAGCTCCAAAATAGCCTTGGTGGTCTGTGGGTCAAGGGCACTCGTGGCCTCGTCACAGAGCAGCACCTTCGGCTCACTGGCCAGCGCCCTTGCGATGCCTACGCGCTGTTTCTGCCCGCCGGAAAGCTGCGAGGGATACTGCCCCGCTTTGGCTTCCAGTCCCACCAGTTTCAATAAAGGTTCAACCTTCGCCTTGATTTCACTGTCGGCTTTGCCCGCCAATTTCAACGGAAAGGCGATGTTTTCATAAACCGTAGCCGAGGACAAGAGGTTAAAATGCTGAAAAATCATGCCTATATCCTTGCGCGCCTCCCGCAGTTCGCTGTCACTAAGCGCCGTCATATCCTGGCCATCAACGATAACCTTGCCGCCCGTGGGCCGCTCCAGCATATTGATGCACCGCACCAGCGTAGACTTACCGGCACCACTGAGACCGATAATGCCAAAAATCTCGCCCTTGGCGATTTCCAAATCAATGCCCTTTAGCGCCGGTACCGGCCCTGCCGGACTGGCATAAGTTTTCTCCACTTTCGAAAACTTAATCACAGGCATTCACTCCCATCTAATACAAAATAACAAGCTTCATTGCAGCTTATTATACACCATTTACCTACTAAAGAACAAGGCGTAATATCCGTTCACAAAAATAACGAGCACGATAATCGGTATGATATAGGTTACATAGAACCGAATCCATTTGGGGAACGCCATGCCGCGGCCGGTGTCTGCTTCCTTGATGAAGTTATCCCAGCCCCAGCCATAACGGCTGGTACAGAACGCCATATACACAAGGCTGCCCAAAGGCAGGATATTGTTGGAAACCAAGAAGTCTTCCAAATCGAGCACGCCGGAGCCTTTGCCCAAAGGCTGAATCCAGCTCCACTCATTAAAGCCCAATACGCAGGGCAGGGAGAGCAGAATAACGAGGGGAATCCCCACGCAGATAATCTTGCGTCTGTCGATATGCAGCAAGTCAAAGAAGCAGACAACCAGATTTTCAAATACGGCAATAACCGTCGACATCGCCGCAAAGGTCATAAAGAGGAAGAACAAGGTCCCCCAAAGCCGCCCAAACGGCATAGCGTTAAATACATTTGGCAGGGTCACGAACAAGAGATTCGGCCCGCTCGATGGACTTACCCCATAGCTGAAGCACGCAGGGAAAATGATCAGCCCCGCCATAATAGCTACAAACGTATCGAGAACGATAATCCAGACTGCTTCCCCCGTAAGGCGCTTGCTCTTGCCGATATAGGAACCGAATACAGCCAAGGAGCCCATGCCGATGGACAGCGTAAAGAATGCCTGGCCCATAGCCGCAAAGATAACTTCCTTTAAGCCGTGTTCCATCAGACGGCCAAAGTCCGGATAGAGATAATACTTCAAACCCTCACCTGCGCCCGGCAGCAGGACCGAGTTAATGCCTAGAATCACCATGAGCACCAACAGGCAGGTCATCATAAACTTCGTGATGCGCTCCACGCCGGCTTCCACACCGAGGTAGCAAACACCGCCGCAGAGTACGACAATGGCCATCATATAGCCTCCCATGGTCACCGGGTCCTGCAGGAGTGCACCGAAAATCGCGCCAATGCCGGCAGCGTCCAGCCCTTCGAAAGCACCGGTCGCCGTCTTATACAGATAGTAGAGCATCCATCCAGCCACGGTGGTATAGAACATCATGAGAATCATATTACCGCCAATGGCTGTATACTTATGCCAATGCCATTTCGTACCTTTGGGCTCTAACACATCAAAGGACATCGCCGCACTGCGGACACTGGCACGGCCAACGGCAAATTCGGCCACCATAATCGGCAGACCTAAGATAGCCAAAAACAGCAAGTAAATCAGCACGAAGGACGCGCCGCCATACTGCCCCGTAATATAAGGGAATCGCCACACATTACCTAAACCAATGGCGCACCCCGCCGATACGAGAATAAACCCTAAACGGGTGGAAAATCCACTTCTTTCCAACAATTACACCTTCTTACAAAAAAATTTCGCTCCCTGCGATAAAAATAGATAAATACACCTATCTATCTTACCGCAAAGAGCGAATTTTGTCCAGCTGTAAGCGACACAATATTACAGAAATCTGTATAAGTGTTACTATGTTTATTTACTTAGCGAATTACCTCTACGCCGCCCATGTAAGGCACAAGCGCTTTCGGTACGATAACCGAGCCGTCTTCCTGCTGATAATTTTCCAGAATAGCGGCAACCGTACGGCCAACAGCCAGACCGGAACCGTTCAGCGTATGCACAAATTCCGGCTTGGACTTGGCATCGCGGCGGAATTTGATATTGGCACGGCGTGCCTGATAATCCAGGCAGTTCGAGCAGGAAGAAATCTCACGGTACTTGCCCTGCGACGGGAACCATACTTCGATATCATAAGTCTTGGCGGACGTAAAGCTCATATCGCCCGTGCAAAGCTGCACCACATGGTACGGCAGCTCCAGAATGCGCAGAACATCTTCAGCAGCATCCACCATGGATTCAAGTTCGTCCCAGCTGGTTTCCGGCTTAACGAATTTGATGAGTTCGACCTTGTTGAACTGATGCTGGCGGATAAGGCCACGGGTATCACGGCCGGCGCTGCCTGCTTCGGCACGGAAGCAAGCCGTGTAAGCGCTGTAGTATTCCGGCAGCTTATCGCCATCGAGGATTTCATCACGATGGTAGTTCGTGGTCGGCACTTCAGCCGTCGGCACCAGATAATAGTCCATGCCTTCGAGCTTGAACATATCTTCGGCAAACTTCGGCAGCTGCCCCGTGCCCGTCATGCTGTCCTTGTTGGCAATGTAAGGAGCCAGCATTTCCGTATAGCCATGTTTCGTGGCATGGAGGTCCATCATAAAGTTGATGCAGGCACGTTCCAGACGGGCGCCCAGGCCCTTGTAGAACATGAAACGGGCACCGGTAACTTTGGCGGCACGGTCAGCATCGAGAATGTCCAAATCCGTACCGATATCCCAGTGTGCCTTCGGTTCGAAGGAGAACTCTTTCGGCGTGCCCCATTTGCGCACTTCCGGATTTTCCGTATCGTCCTTGCCGATGGGCACATCAGCCTTGGGCATATTGGGGATGTGCAGCAGGATGTCCCGCAGCTTTTCCTCGACTTCTTTGAGCTGGGCATCCAAAGCCGAAATCTTTTCGCCTACAGCACGCATTTCGGCAATCTTGTCATCCGCATTTTCCTTGTTTTTCTTCATCTGGCTGATGACCTTGGAAACCTCATTGCGTTCAGCCTTCAAGGTTTCCGTCTCCTGCAGCAGGCTGCGGCGCTGCTGTTCGAGCGCGGAAAAATCATCCAGATTCAGCGGATTATGGCGGTTGGCCAGCATCTGCCGTACTTCATCGAGATGCTCACGGACAAATTTAATGTCTAACAAAATACTCACTCTCCATATCTCATATCCCCCAGACCCCAAAGCCTCAAGGGCAAAAAATCATCTAAAACAGTATTATACAGCAGTTGCGCCAAAATTGCCATATAAGACGGCCTGCGAACTAGAATTTTCCACCGCCACCGCCATGACTGCTGTCACTGGACGAGCTAGAACTGCTGGACTTGGATTTCTTGCGGCGGGTCACGGTGGTATAAAGGTATCTGTCCTGCCTTTGGAAGATATCCACACTGTCCTGCTTCAGATACGCAGCCGCTTCTACCGCCGGAGCCACATTGCTCATGCCGCAGATAAGATAGTAGGCAAAGCCAAAGCCGCCCGCAGCTGCAACCATGACCGCAATAATCGCCGCGAACATATCGAATTCTTCCGTGGGGTCATAGGGCACGCCCTCTGTTTCATAGTAGCTCAGATACTTGTCTACGCCATCCACGAAATGGTTAAAGCCATCGCTGTAATCGCCGTTGGATAAATCGTCCAAAAAGAGATTTTTGAGCCCTTTTATGCCCACATCATCGGTGATTTTGGCCCGCATATTGTTGTCGGTCGAGATATACCAGTCCCGGCTGCCCATGGCCAGCACGAGCACAATACTGCCCTTTTCCCCATTGGCATAGTTTTTATCCAAAATATTATTGGCATATTTGCCGGCACTCATGCCCCCCGGCAAATCCTGCATGGTGCAGATACCGATTTTTACTTTATGCGCGGCCTCCACCTGCTGGATTTTGGCCGTCAGGGCTTCACGCTGGCTGGTACTCAACAGTTTTGCCTGGTCGACCACCGGCACTGCCGCCAAAGCGATTGACTGACCGATAAGCAGGAGCATAAGGCAGATGCCTTGCATGATTGCTAAGATTTTTTTCATCGCCATCCCCTCCTCAATCCGCCAGCAGCCATTTAGCCGCAAAGTACACAATAGGCAGGATAATCGCAAATGCGAGCAGGCCATAGGCTACGGCTTTTTTCATATCGTAGGGGAGACTCCCCACCACCTTGCCGGACTGGCCGTTCATCATAAAGGTGTAGGGCTTATCCTGATAGCGCGTGGTGACAATCCACACCGGTGCCATACAGTAGGCAACTGCACCTGCCTGTTTCTTCACATCGGATTCGGTACAGGAAACGCTGTCATATCCTTCCACCGTGTCCCGCAGGACATCAAGTGCACTCTGCTGTACCCGCTTGTCTGCCCGCGGCACAGACGCCTCGGCATCCACATCGTATTTATCCGCGAGAAAGCCCGTCATATAGGCATTGGAAAAAGGCACCATTTCACTGTAATCGAAGGGCTCAATGCTCTCCATATAGGTGTCGTCCATCTTTTGACTGCCGTCCACGGGAATACGCGCAAAGGCCATGCTGCCGGAGCGCAGGCATTCATAATGGCTGGTTTCCGTGACTTCCTCGTCACTGCTTTCATAGATATGCACCTTCTCCGCCCGGAAATGCGCATAGGCATTCACCTCGGAATCAAAGAGCCAAAAAGGCACATAGATAGCCTGTATGGCCTCAATGCGGTTTTGGGACTTAAAGAGACTAGGCAGCAGCCATTTGTCCTCGCAAAAAGCCTTGAGTGCCGCCTTGGCATCTTCCTTGGTTTTCTTGAACGGAATAATGTAATCGGGTTTCAACATCCCCTCAAACCGGCTGGGCAGCATGACCGCATGACCACAGTAGCAGCACTCTGTTGCCATGGTATTGCCATCGGCCACGATTTCAGCACCGCAGGACTCACAGGTATAGGACTTAAACGCCTCTGCTTCTTCGGCGGTCCACTCACCGCCGGCCACGGCGGTATCCCATTTTTCATCCTGCTTTTCGGCAGCTTCAGCCGCCATAGCTTCTTTCGCCTTGAATAAATCTTCAATGGCCGCCGCATCCAGTTCCGTCCCGCAATATTCGCAGGTTATCTTTTGGGTGCCGGGCTTAAAATCCAGCGGCGCACTGCAATTCGGGCATTTATAAGCTACGGAAGAACTCGCCATATCGCCACCTCCTTATTTTTCGTTCATTTACGGACGCGGGCTCCCGCATTCGGCACAGAACTTGCCGCTGTTTTTCGCGCCGCATTTACAAATCCAGTCACCTGCCGGGCGTGGCTTGCCGCATTCCGAGCAGAATTTGCCGGTATTCTTGGCACCGCATTCGCAGGTCCAGCCATCATCTGGTTTGGGCTTGCCGCAATCCGAACAGAACTTGCCCGTGTTGCCGCTATGGCCGCAGGCACAAGTCCAGCCGCCCGTAGAAGGTGCCTGCCGCGCAGCAGCCTGCTGTGCCTGAGCAGCTCTCTGGGCCTGCCCCTGAGCCATCATATCACCGACATTGACACCAGCAGACTGTCCAGCCATATTCATGCCCATAAATCCCACAGCCGCGCCGCCTTCATTTTTGGCCGCATCACGCAGGGCATCGGCCTGAGCCGCACCGTAAAAACCGGCCATAAGGGATGGGTCACGCCCCAGCACGGCAGCTTCCTGCATCTTCTGGAGTTTTTCGAGCACAGCCTGACTCTCATCGGTAAGGCTGACACTGGCCACTGCCACAGATACGACCTCAATACCGCGCAGATTGCCCCATTTCTGGCTCAGACTTTCATTGAGCGCATCAGCGATGTCGGCAGAATGTGCCTCCAATTCATCATAACCCACCCGCATAGCTGAGATTTTGGCCATAGCCGGTTTGAGTGCCATCATGAGTTCGGATTTCAGCTGACTGTCGATTTCCTCACGGCTGAAGGTATCGCTGACATTGCTGGCAATATTCGTATAGAACAAAATCGGATTCGTAATGCGGTAGCTGTACTCGCCAAAGCAGCGAATCTGAATGGTCTGCTCATAGTTCAGCGTATCGTCCCGCACCTTGAAGGCAATCGGTGACGGCGTGCCAAACTTGTTGCCGTAGATTTCCTTGGTGTTGATGTAATACACCCGCTGGTCACGCCCCGTGTCCCCGCCAAAGGAGAACCGGCGGCCAATTTCCGCAAATACTTTTGGAATGGTATTGGATAAATCCCCGGTAAACAAAGAGGGTTCCGTTCCCCTATCATAAGTATACTCGCCCGGTTCAGCACAGATATCCACGACCTCACCATTTTCCACAATGATTAGGCACTGACCGTTGTTGACCGCTACCCTTGATCCTTGGGAAATGATATTATCATCCCCCTTGTTAGAACTGCCACTGCCAGTCTTGCGGTGCCCTTTCGCCATCAGTACATTGGGGGGCAGGCTGTCACAGTAAATATATTCCTTCCACTGGTCGCCCAACACACCACCAACAGCGCCCATACCTGCTTGTAAAAGTCCCATAATCTTACCTCCTTTGGAAAATACAACACTTTCTCTATAAACATGATATTTTCGCCATAGCTTGTGTAAATTCCCCCTTGCAAATAAATAACAATAATGCTATACTAAAGGAGTTCTTGCGGGCATAGTTCATCGGTAGAATGAAAGCTTCCCAAGCTTTAGAGGTGGGTTCGACTCCCATTGCCCGCTCCATATGAAAAGTTTAAGCCACTGCGTTTGCAGTGGCTTTTTGGTATCTTTAACTTCATCCGCACCTAAGACGACTCAGCCGCTTGAACAGGGACAGACACAAAAGTTCCTTCTATTCCCCCAAACAGAAGCCGAAGCAACTGCCTGAAGCTTAACCGAAATTAGATTTTCTTATTCCTTTTTGGAATATATCAATCAGCGAAGCGTCTATACGAACTACAGCCTGACGGAATGCGGGCATATCGCAGGACGAATAGCGACAGCACGATTGATGATTGGACCTGACGTGGATTTGGGCGTTACACCACTGGCTCCTGTTGCCATATCTTTTCATCTTTATTGAATGTAGCCATCAGCTATTCTTGTTTTTTGTGCAGCCTCTCAGTTCATCTGCACCTGAACCGAAGTCCTTTCGCTGTCTGTCCCTGTTCAAGCGGCCAAGGTAGGCGCAGCCCACCTTGCTGTCACTTGTCTTTACTTTTCCATCAAGTCTTCGAGAATAAAGGCTATATCACCGGCCAGGTCAAATTTCGGTTTATAGTCCACCTTCGTCGTGAGTAATGCCTCATCAATCTTAATGGACACAGCATCTGCTGTCTGCGTCAATTCTTTCACCATCGCTCTTACCTTGTTCCGGTCATAGTCAATGGTCATAATGCGGTCAATGTCATAGCAATACGCTGTCTGATTGCCATCATTGTTAAAGACATAGCCCCGCCCCTCGCCTTTCCGCAGCTCGTGTGAGCTTTTCCGGCTAGCTAATCCCTGAAGTGTTGACAGAAACGCACGGCGGCTCTTATTGGCGTCCACAGCTGCATCAAGATTGAATTCCATATTGGCCTTGGCTTTGCCAATAGCCGTGCCTAAGCGCTCTTTTTCCACCATAAGCTCCTGCCATACAGCCAGCAGCCACCCTACATCGAAGCCTTCCTCCGCTTTCTGACTAACATCTACACTGTCATCCTGCTGGCCAGCCAAGGCTTTACTGCGAAGATGCTTCTCCGTAATCGTCATGACATTGTCCGATTTATAGAGATACCGTGTAATGTAATCCTGCAACTCACCAATCTTATTCTGCGCCTGAAATGCTTCTTTAAGATTCATCACTTTCATCCTCCGTCATATTCCCACGGCACAATATAGGCCATCATCTATCACATCCGTTACTTTCGCCACAACAACCGGAAAATCCTTTTGCACTCTTGAAATCGAACGCAAAATATTTACAAAAAAGCTTCACAACCGGGAGCAGATTGCGCCCGGTTGTGAAGCTTTTCTTCATCTACGAAGTCTCCCCTTCACAGGGTATTTCCATTCAAATAAGCTCATTATTTTTCAATTGCCGATAAAGCGTATAAAACGCTGCGGGAAAGCCAAAAATAATGCCGCCGATTATGCCAGCTTTCCCCAGTTGCAGATAATCACCTATAAGGCTGCCAATATAGCCGCAGATGCCCACAAAGACCACGAGGTATATTCCCACACCGCCGAGGATGGAAAATGCCTTTAGTGCTTGTTTGAGACCGCTTGGTTCTTTTTCCGGCATCTTATTTGCCTATGAATATATCCGGGCGGCTGTCGACCATGCCATAGTGATAAAGGATGGCCTGAATAATACGCTCGGACGCCTTGCCGTCACCATAGGGGTTGACGGATTCTGCCATGCGGTTGTATGCCGCTTCGTCCGTCAGCAGTGTCTTGGCTTCGTTGTAGACCACATCGCGGTCCGTGCCGATAAGTTTAACAGTCCCCGCGGCTACGGCTTCCGGACGTTCCGTGGTATCGCGCAGAACGAGGACGGGTTTGCCCAGAGCCGGAGCTTCTTCCTGCACTCCGCCGGAATCTGTGAGGATTAAGTGGGCCTTGTGCATCAGGTTGGCAAACGGCTCGTAATCGAGCGGGTCAATCAGGTGAACCTGGGACAGGCCACCCAATTCTTCGCGTACGACTTCGCGCACTTTCGGGTTCTTGTGTACAGGGAAGACCACTTCCACATCGTCAAATTCTTCCGTGAGCTGGCGCAGGGCCTTGTAGACATGGCGCATGGGCTCGCCCAGATTTTCCCGGCGATGGGTGGTGACGAGAATGATACGCTTGTTTTCAAAATCAATATTCTGCAGCAGTTCGTCTTCAAACTGGAAATCGTCGCGGACGGTATGGTGCAGAGCATCAATAACCGTATTGCCGGTTACAAAAATGCTTTCCGGCTTTACATTTTCCGCCAGCAGATTGCTTTCGGATGTTTCCGTCGGGGCAAAGTTGAGGTCAGCAATGCAGCCGGTGAGCTTGCGGTTCATTTCTTCTGGGAACGGGCTGTACTTGTCGTGGGTTCTCAGACCAGCTTCGACATGACCGACCGTCGTCTGATGATAGTAGGCTGCCAGCGCACCGGCAAAGGTGGTCGTCGTATCGCCATGCACCAGCACGATATCCGGCTTTTCCTGTTCCAGTACCTTGTCCAGGCCCATCATGGCCTTGGAGGTGATATCAAAGAGGGTCTGTCCCTGTGCCATAATATCAAGGTCATGGTCGGGGGTGATGTTAAAGAGCCCCAGCACCTGGTCGAGCATTTCTCTGTGCTGCGCCGTCACCGCTACCACCGGCGTAATCTTGTCCGGGTGTTTGGCCAGTTCCAGCACGATAGGCGCCATTTTAATCGCCTCCGGACGGGTGCCAAAGACCGTCATAACCTTGATTTTCTTTTTTTCCATTCCTAGTCCCCTCTCTATAATTAAAGGCAGGATAGCACCTGCCTTTTGGGTTCACAAATATTAATGCTGATGTGCCGAATCATTCATACGGAAAATACCGATTTTCTTGGCGCCATAAAGCACCAGCACCACCACCAGGCACACAATGGCAATGGCGAATTGATAGCTGACTTCTGTAAGCGCTACCGCACTAAGGCCCAATAAGGCGCTGATGACATACATCAACAGTACAGCCTGACGCTGGCTGAAGCCCAAATCCATCAGACGATGGTGCAGATGCCCCTTGTCCGGCTTAAAGATGGGTACACCGCCACGATAACGGCGCACGATGGCAAAGGTCGTATCCAAAATCGGCAGGCCCAGTGCCAAAATCGGCACAATGAGCGCGATGGTTGCCGCACATTTTACCGCACCGATAACGGAGATACCGGCCAGCATATAGCCTAAGAACATACTGCCGGAATCGCCCATGAAAATCCGCGCCGGATTGAAGTTATAGTAAAGGAAGCCAAAGGCTGCCCCCGCCAGGGCCGCAGTAAGCACGGCCACCAGCATGATATTCTGCTGCAATGCCACCAAGAAGATGGTAATGGCCGCAATGGTCGATACACCAGCTGCCAAACCATCAAGGCCGTCAATCAGGTTCACCGTGTTAGTCAGACCAACAATCCAGAAAATGGTCAAGGGAATCGCCAGCCACTCCGTATAGAAGAAGTCACCGAAGGGGTCCGTGATGAAGTCAATGCGCACATCGAAGGCAATGACAAGCACGGCCGCTGCAATAATCTGCCCCACCAGTTTGACCTTGGCCGGCAGGTTCTTATAGTCATCAATGACGCCTACCAGCACAATCAGGGAGCCGCCCACAAGCAGACCAGTGACTTCAAAGAGCACTTCCGGCTCCACCTCGATGAACTGCATAATCCCTAAAATCGCCACCATAAAGGCCGCATAAATGCCCAGTCCGCCAATACGGGGAATGGGTTTTTTATGTACTTTTCTCGCATCAGGAGCATCCATTGCCCCCGTCTTGGCCGCCAGGAAAATCACACCGGGCGTAAGTGCCAACGCCACGCCTGCGGCAATGACAAACGCCAACACATATTCTGGCATACAAGCAGCACCTCTTTTTCTCAAAATCGAAAATTCATAACAAGCCTATTTTAGCGCAGTGTATACAGAGTGTCAATGAAAATAAGCTGAAAGAACGAGTTTATTTGCTTCGGTATCTGCTCAATCGTGGATTTCATCCGGCCGGCAGGTAACAATGCTGCCATCTGTTTCGTAATAAACAACCTGTGCCAGTTTGGCATTCCTGAGCATTCTGCGGCAGAGCAGACAGGGCTTGCCAGAGGCCAGTGTGCCATCGGCATTGATGCCCACGATATAGATGGTTGCCCCTTCCATGTCCGCCGGATCGGCGTTGATGATGGCGTTCTGTTCGGCATGCACAGCCACGCAAAGTTCATAATTCTGCCCTTTGGGCACATGGAGCCGCTCGCGCTCACAGATGCCCGTGTCAATGCAGTTATCTTCCCCGCGGGGAGCACCGTTATAGCCGGTACTGATAATGATACGGTCCTTGACGATAATCGCCCCATAGCGGCGGCGCAGGCAGGTGGCCCGGCGGCCTACGGCGCGGGCAATATCGAGAAAATACTCCGTCCATTCGGGGCGTTTTTGAATCTTATTCTGCTCCATGTTCATGCTCTCCTTTTATCTCCTTAATTTCCTGTAAATATCTGCGGGCAAGGATTACCGCCACAAAATCGTCCACGGGCACCGGCGGCACCTGCATGGTCACGGGGATAAGGCGCCGCCAGCCCTTCGGCGGATTGGCCTTCCAGTATTCCTTTTTCGCCAGTTCCGTGGTGCGGTATTCATCACGGACAATGACCTCCAACGCGGCAATCTGCGCAAGTTTCCCCTGCGCCTCACGACTTGTGGTGCCATTGCCGATAAGGAGACGGCTAAAGCCGTAGTCAGCTTTAGCCGCATTTACTTCCGTCATTAAATTTTCTGTGCCAATAACCCGCTGACAGAGAATTTTGCCGCTGTCAGCTAGTACGGCAAAACCGCATTTATCTCTGCCAGGGTCTAGTGCTGCGATAATCATGGTGTACTTTTCTCCACATTTATCCTCAAACGCAACGGCCCCGAGGCATCCGTATCGCCATTTGCATAAGCAGAAAGGATAACCGGGCCTCGCTGTCCCTTGAGTTTCGCGACAATTTCGTAGAATTGGGCGCCTTCCATCACGCCCACGGTTCCCCGCAGTGGGTCAGGCAAAATGCCTTTCGAGGTTGCGGCAAAGTTGACGTCCTTGAGGAAATTCATTACCGTCTGTTCCGCTTCGCTGTCATCCGCAAGGCCCAGCTCGTAGGGGCGGGCAATGATGAACTCCTTATCCCGATAGATGATGCTGTTGGGATAAAGCTCCAACGTGGTGCGGACTTCCTCGCCGCGCACCAGATTGCTGGCCGCTGCAATGCGTACGACGATATCCTGCTTGCTTTTCGCAATTGTTTCCACCGCCGCTTCATATTCCGGACGATAGATCCAGATATCCTCATCGGAACGGTCGCTGCCAAAACGCGCAGATACATTACGATTAGCCAGCGCCGCCAGCATTTCCATATCCGCCGCCACCTCTTCATTGCTGCGCCCGCCACGGATTACGCCGCTGGCAATAATCTCACCTGCCCGAAAGGCAATATCGCCTTCGCGGACGGTAATGAGGCCTGCTCGCAGCTGCCGGGTTCGTTCTTCCAGTTTCTTATTATCTGCGGTCAGGTTTTCGTTATCTGCTGTCAAATTCGTATTATCCGCCAGCAGTTTTTGGTTGTTGCCGGACAGTTCCTCATTGCGGGCCGTAAGCTCTGCTTTTGCCCCTTCCAGTTCAGCAATACCGGCCTGTAAACGGGACGCTTCTTCCTCAAGAGTCTTTTGCTGCTCATTGAGCCGGGTCACATCTGCCTTGGACTGCTGCAAAGCAGCATCCGTACGCTCCTGCTCAGACTTGGCTGCGTCCAAATCCGCCTGTGTATGCAAAAGATTATTCTTCGTTTCCTGCATCGTCCGATTAAGCTCTTCCAAGCCAAACAGTGCTGTCCGCACATTTTCTGACGCTGCTGCCATGACACCAAAAGTCAAGGTGGTGATTACAATGCCGGTAAAAATCGTGATGATGATTGATGTATGCCGGGGACGCAGCCCAAAAATAGACAAGCGTTTCTTGCCAATTTTCGTGCCCAGCCGATCGCCAATAAACGCAATCGCACCGCCCGTAATGACCAGCACAACAATCAAGAGGATTCCTGACATCTACCTTTCCACCTTTCTCCCAATAATCAGCGTGATGCCCGCCGCACCAGATACGCACCGGCTGCCATGCCAATAAGGTTAGGCATCCATACGGCCAGCATTGGCGGAACGACCCCACTGCGCGCCAAGGCATTGCCCATCGTCATCAGCGCATAATAAACAAAGATGATGACAACACTCATGGCAAAACCAGCCGAGGAACTATTCCGCGTAGGCTGCAAGCCCAAGGGAACGCCCACCAAGGCAAAAACCAGACTAGCCATGGGGACCGTCACACGCTGATAAAGCTCTGCTTCCAACTTGTTGGTATCCACATACTGCGTTTTCAGAATGTCAATCTGCTCCCGCAGTTCCTTCATGGTCATTTCTTCCAATTCTTTTTGTTCCCGAACAATCTGGGTAGGATTTGCACTTATGGGCAGTACCTGCGTCTTAAAGCGAACCATATGTTCACTTTTGCCTTCCTCTTCGGTAATATCGTAAATAACACCATTATGCATGGTCCAGATATTGCCATTCCACTCAGCATAATCGGCATTTTCTACCGTATTTACTTTACCGGCTTCGTTAAATTCCTGCAAAGTAATGCCCTGCAGCTGCTGAATATCCGCATCATAGCGGCGGGCGTAGGCCAAACGCTGGATTTTATCCCCATTTATTTCCTTGAGGATAATATGTTCCTGTGATTTCATCCCCGTGTTGCCCTCGATTTCATAATAGAGCACATTGCGGTAAGCCGTATTGGCCCAAGGAACCACATATTCGTTGAAAGCCATCGCTGCAAAACTCACGATAAGGCCCATGACGATAGCAGGCATGGCAATGCGGGAAAAACTGATGCCGCAGGATTTCATAGCGGTAATCTCACTATTGCTCGACAGACGACCAAAGGTCAAAAGTGTCGACAACAGCATGGACATCGGAAAAGTCCAAATGACCACCCCCGGCAGGCCAAAGATGAAGATTTTTACTACCGCCTGCAGAGAAGCGCCATAATCAGTGATATATTTAGCAATTCTGAACAGCGTTCCCGAGCCGATAAATACCGCAGAGAACGCGCAAATGCTAAAGACAAAGGTCAGCGCAACTTCTCTGAATATATATTTGTCTAAAATTCGCAATCGCATATCGGTTCTCCTTACAGGGTGAAATTCTCACCCAGATAAAACTTTTTCGCTATCGGACTTTCTGCAATGGTCTGGCTGCTGCCTTCCAGCAGAATTTTGCCTTCACTCAGAATATACGCCCGGTCCACAATCTGCAAGGTTTCACGCACATTATGGTCCGTTATAAGAATGCCCATCCCCCGCTGTCGCAGATACTGGATAATCTCCTGAATATCCGCTACGGCCAACGGGTCAACTCCGGCAAAGGGTTCATCCAGCAGAATAAACTGCGGCTCCAAAGCCAGACAGCGGGCAATTTCCACGCGTCGGCGCTCACCACCGGAAAGTTCCGTCCCTTTGCGGTTACGGACATGCGTGATATGGAATTCTGCGAGCAGTTCCTCAAAGCGTGAACGCTGCTCAGCCCGGGAAAGTGACGTTGTCTCCAGTATGGCCATGATATTTTCTTCCACTGTGAGCTTGCGGAAAATGGAGGACTCCTGGGTCAGATAGCTTATGCCCAATTCGGCCCGTTTGTACATGGGCATTTTGGTGATGTTCACATCCGACAGGAACACTTCTCCGGAAGATGGCTGTTCAAGGCCGACAATCATATAAAATGATGTGGTCTTACCGGCACCATTTGGCCCCAAAAGACCGACGATTTCGCCCTTTTCCACCCGCAGTGAAACTCTGTCCACTGCTGTGTGTTCCTTGAATTTTTTTACCAGATTTTTCGCCTCAATATGCAAGGTCCTGCCCTCCATCTATTCCAGCTTTCCTTACTTGACTTTAGCCCGTCCTTCGGGGTCAAGATAAAGGGTCAGCTTATTGCTCTTCATCGTATTGTTTTCCTTAACCGCCCAGGCATTGCCGGTCAGTACCACCCGGCCCTGTTCCTTGCCGACATAATCGGCATGGTCACCGCCGGCTTCCATCTGACGGGCCGGGCTTTCAATATGGACATTGCCCGTGCCGACGTAATGTTCGTCATCCAGCCAGCCTTCCATATAATTTGCAGAGAAGGTGCCATCACTATTGCTGATTGTCCCCCCCGCAGGAATCTTAATGTATTTATTCTGATTCGGATAGTAATCTACCTGCTCGCCGGCAAAAGATTTATCGCCATCGGTTCCCCGAACACTGCCGACCGCACTGATATGCCCCTGGCCATCGGTAACAATCCGGCTGCAGGTGAGACGCATGGCCTCGCGCACCGCTATGACATTGCCCTCTACAGAGCCTTCCTGTGTCTTGGCATTATAGGTCGCTTTCGCTCCCGTAACCTTGGTGGTGCCCTGCTTCAGCAGTACGTCGCCCGTGGCCACAGCCAGTCCCGTACTCATATCGTATTCCACATTATCCGCATTGAGTTCAGCAGGTTCCCCAGCTGCCGAGATATGCCCCCAGGGCATTGTCAGAGCGAGGGTCAGTGCCATAACCATTTTCTTCATTCGACTTGTCATTCCGTTTCTCCTCCTCTGCGCAAATGCGCTTTGCCGCTGATTTTGATTTTATTGAAACCATCACTGCTTTCAATGCGGTCACCCGTGGCCAGCATATCTTCTTTGACAGCTTTGGCATTGCCAATTGCCGCTAAGATTTCCTTTTGCGCATCCCAACGCAGTTCATCACAAGTCAACTGTGCGCCATCGCTGTTTTTTATCTCCACGTTATCCGAAAGGACGATATCCTTCGTTCCTTCCGCATAGGTTCCTTTACCGGCCTTTACTTCCACCACTCTGCCATCTTCAGCATAAAAATGGCCCTGCAGTTTTTCCAGCACTGCATCACGGGTTTCAATATTAACGTCAATATGCTCAGCAGTCAAGTCCCAGATTTTGCGGCCATTTCTTTCCTCACTGATTTCGTTGCCGTCATAACTCATCGTCTTATTGCTTTCAGCGGGTGTCTCCGGCAGATCAGGTGTCTCAGGAACGGTCACCACCGCCCATACCACCAGAGCTGCAAAGGCCGCAATTGCAGCAGCGATAAGCCCCTTGCGCATCTTGCTCATCTGGCATCCTCCTGTGCTTTAACGGTATGGTGCTTGCCCAGCTTCTGCTGCTCCGGCGGCGTATTCCAGCGCTTTTGGAACCAAAGCCATTGCGTGGGATTTTCACGAATAATATCTTCGATAATCTTCGTCATCTTTACCGTGAAATCAAATAAATCCTTATCGGTATCGCCTGTATCTTCAAAGCGCATAACTTCGCCGATAACGACTTTATGTTTGCCATTGGGCTGGCGCAGGATAAATGCGGGCAGTACCGGAGCATTGAACTTGCAGGCAAAGACAGCCGGCCCCTGCGGGGTCGCTGCCACTTTCCCCAAAAAGGGAATAAAGGCGCCCCCCGGGCCGCCATCCTGGTCGGCCAAAAAGCCCAAAATCTTGCCTTTTTTCAGCGCCTTGGCGGCTGCCAAAAGTTCGCTTGTGCCACGGGAAAAAATTTCCACATTGATGGTCTTGCGCAAATCATTCAAAGCATTGGTGTACTGCATATTCGGCTGTGGTTTGGCAATCGCGGTAACGGGCAGGCCGTTCATTGTAAAGGCCGCCGACAGCCACTCCCATGTGCCGATATGCCCCGTGAGCACCACCACACCATGACCTTCGGCCAGCGCATCGGTCATGCGTTCCAAATGGTCAATCTCAATGTACTTGTGGAAATTTTTGGGCGTGATGTTCGGCATATAGAGGATTTCCAGCACATTGCGGGCTAAGTTTACAAAGGACGCCCGCACCATTTTACGCGCCTCCGATTCACTCAGACCTAAGGCCGGCATCATCTGTTTTACAGCCAGCTCCCGCTGTTTTTTTATCAGCAGATAGTAGAGCTGTCCCAAAATCCAGCCGGCAGCCATTACGAGTTTATAGGGGGTGTGACACACCACCCAGCTCATAAACATCACAAATTTATACTGCATTAATTGTCTTCCCCCAAATCGTTATTGTTTCCAGCTCTTATTCCCGCTAGAGCTGTCCGGCAAGAGGAAGTCCGCCATGATATCTTCCCACTTCCCCTGTACCTTGAAGATAAACTCCAAAAGTTCCCGTACGGCACCATGACCGCCATTTTTACAAGAGACGACCAGCGACTGTGTGCGGACCGATTCCTCCGCATCCGCCACCGCCATCGGCAGACCGACCTGCAGCATGATGGGCAGGTCGATGAGGTCATCACCGATATAGGCAATCTGTGCATCCTTCAGCCCCGTCAATTCCTTCAATTCATCATAGGCATCGCGCTTGTCGGAATGGCCCTGAAAAACATGACTGATGCCCAGTTCTTTTGCCCGAAAAGCCACCTGCTCCGACTTGCGGCCGGTAATGATGGCGGTCTGCAAACCATATTTATGCGCCAAGCTGATGCCCAGCCCATCCCGGCAGTAAAAGGGCTTATACAGTTCTCCCTGAGCACCGATATAAATACCGCCATCCGTCAAAACGCCATCCACATCAAAAATGACTAATTTTATCTTTTTTGCTGCCTTTAGGGCATTGCTGTGAATCTCCATTATACCACTCCTTGACGCAACAGGTCAGTCAAATGAATAATACCCACAGGAATTTTATTCTCATCAATAACCGGCAATACCGTAACCGGCCGCGGTTTGTGTTTTTCCATAACCGATAGGGCTGCCGATGCCATAGCATCCTGCTTGATGGTAAGCGGGGTCTCAAACATGATATTGCCCACGGCTTCATCCAAGAATTTATAATCCTTGGCCAGTGCCCGGCGAATTATGCCATCGGTGATGATGCCCACCAACTTGCCGCTGTCGTCAACAACCGAGGCCGCGCCAAGGCCTTTATCCGTCATGATAAAGAGCGCATCTTTGGCCGTCTTATCCTTATGTACAATGGGGTTTTCATCCCCGGTATGCATGACATTTTTGACGGTGAGCAGGAGCTTTCTCCCCAAAGCGCCGCCCGGATGGAATAAGGCAAATTCCTGACTGGTGAAGTCGCGCACACGCATAAGCGCAACGGCTAAAGCATCCCCCATGGCCAAAGTAGCTGTCGTGCTGGCTGTCGGGGCCAACCCCAGCGGGCAAGCTTCCCGTTCCACGCCGATATCTACGAAGTGGTCTGCCTCCTTGCCCAGCTGGGAATCACGACGGCCACACATGGCGATGATGGTCGCACCGATGCGGCGGATAATGGGCAGGATATTGACTACTTCCGTGGACTCACCACTGTTGGAAATCGCAATGACCACATCATTTTCCGTCACCATGCCCAAATCGCCATGAAAGGCTTCGCCGGGATGCATAAAGAATGCCGGAGTGCCAGTGCTGGCAAAGGTGGCCGCCATCTTGCGGCCAATATGACCGGATTTGCCCATGCCGGTTACGACCACACGCGCCTTGCAGTCCAGAATGCACTGCACAGCCGCCACGAATTCATCATCTATGCGTTCCTTGAGTTTTTCCACGGCATCCGCTTCAATCGTAAGCGTTTCCAGCGCCGCTTCTTTTATCTTATCTACCAATCTTATCCCCTCAATTTACCACAAGCTCTAACCAAAACGCTCCGTTTACTTCTGTTTATGGCGCACGATTTCGTGAATAGCCACGGCATCTTTCAGCAAATCTTCCAGCTTGTCCAGATAAACCATATTGGCTCCATCAGAGAGCGCTTCCTCCGGATTGTCATGAACCTCCAGGAATAATGCATCCACGCCTGCAGCCACAGCCGCCCGCACCAGATATTCCACATATTCGCGGTTGCCGGCAGAAGTCGTACCATTGCCGCCCGGCAGCTGCACCGAGTGCGTGCCGTCCATCACGACCGGATAACCGAAGGAACGCATGATGGGCAGGGAACGCATATCTACCACAAGGTTGTGATAACCAAAGGATGCGCCACGTTCCGTGAGCATAATCTGGTCACAGCCGCTTTCATGAAGCTTGTCCACCACATTGCGCATATCTTCCGGCGCCAAGAACTGGCCTTTCTTCACATTAACGACCTTGCCCGTCTGCGCAGCAGCATGGAGAAGGTCCGTCTGACGGCAGAGAAAGGCCGGAATCTGCAGGATATCGGCGACTTCTGCCACAGGTTTCGCCTGATTGGTTTCGTGGATATCCGTCACCACAGGTACGCCCAGTTCCGCCTTGATCGTCTTTAACATCTCCAGACCTTTTTTCAGGCCCGGGCCGCGGAAGCTATGATAGGAAGAACGATTTGCCTTGTCAAAGGAGGCCTTGAATACATAATTGATATCCAAACGCTGGCAGATTTCCTTGATTGTGCGGCCAATCAGCAGGCATCTATCCAGTCCTTCGAGCACGCAGGGGCCAGCCAAAAGCGTCAGTTTCTCCCCACCGCCAATCACATAATTACCAACTTTAACCTGATTCATATTCAAGCTCCTTTCATGTAGACCAATAGCGCTCTATCGTTACTTCATGTTTTTATATATCTCATTCACTTTGGCCAAGTCTTCCGCCGTATCAACCCCAACGAACTTAGCCTTTGTTTCAACGACTTTAATTTTGTAGCCATTTTCCAGCGCCCTGAGCTGCTCAAGAGATTCCGACTGCTCCAACGGCGTAGATTCCATCTTCGCATAGGCCAGCAGGAAATCCCGTTTATAGGCGTAAATCCCGATATGCTTATAAAACGGGCAGCCTGCATTGCGCGGATAGGGCATGACCGAACGGGAGAAGTACAGAGCATAACCTGCCTTGTCCGTAACCACCTTGACGTTGTTGGGATTTTCAATCTCCGCCTTGTCCGTCATCAAAGTCTTGACCGTAGCCATCTTCAGCTCGCTGTCCGTTTCAAAAACAGCGGCCAGTTCATCAATCAAACTCGGTTCAATCAAGGGTTCATCACCCTGCACATTGATGATTAAATCCACATCCGGGAAAGCTGCTGCGACCTCTGCCAACCGGTCTGTACCGGTAGGATGGGAAGCTTTGGTCATCATGGCCTTGCCGCCATTTACTTCTACCGCCGTCAGGATGCGTTCATCATCGGTAGCCACAATCGTCTCGGATACTTTCTTGGCTTGTGCCGCCCGGTCATAGACCCGGCAGACCATCGGCTTGCCGGCAATATCCTTGAGTGGTTTGCCCGGCAGGCGGGTGGATGCATAACGCGCGGGAATAACACATAATACCTTCATAATCTGCCTCTTATCTTTCTATCACTTGCCTAATTTCGCCGCTAAACGCTGCGCCAGCAGTGTCTTGAACTCGTCTTTCCCCTGCTGGAAATTGACTTCCACACAGATGACATATACGGGAACGGAAATGCCCGCATGAATGACTTCCATCGGGATTTTCACGGCGTCTTTTTCCGTAATCACAATAGCCTCTGCCCCCATACGCTCTGCCTGATGGAGAATATCGGCCATTTCCTGCATACTGTAATCGTGATGGTCCGGATAACGCAGGCTTTCGATAATCGTGACCCCTAAATCCGACAAGGTCTGCTCAAAGGATGCGGGGTTGCCGATAGCCGAAACCGCCATGATTTTGCGGCCACGCATCGTATTGACATCAATGCCGTCACCGGCAATGTCCACATACCAGTCCGCTAGAGGGATGAACCGCCGCGGCTGATGGATACTCTCTACCACCTGTGCCTCTTTGTTATAGCGATGCACCGTTTCCCGGATGAATTCGCGGGAGCCGGCCGCCGCCTGGTCCACCTTGGTCAGCAGGCATACATCGGCACGGCTGATATGCGATATGGGTTCGCGCAGAGTGCCACGCGGGAGCATATAACCGTTGCCGAACACATTTACCGCATCAACAAGCAGGATATCCATATCACGCTCCAACTGCCAATGTTGGAAGCCATCATCCAAAATGGCCACTTCCGCACCAAAATTTTCGATGGCATACTGTCCGGTAACAGAGCGGTCAGCACCAATCAGCACAGGAACTTCCGGCAGATGCTTGGCCAGCATGAATGCCTCGTCCCCGGCATCAGCCGCCGTCATATGGAGTCGCTGTCCATCAGAGACTATGCCGACATTGCCATGCCACTTGGCCCGATAGCCGCGATTGAGAATAACCACCTTGTAACCCATATCCCGGATATCGCTGGCCAGCCGCTGTGCGGTAGGCGTCTTGCCCGTACCGCCTACGGTGACATTGCCGAGGCTGATGACGAAACAATCCAGTTTCTTCTGGCTGAACACGCCATTCCGATAACCCCAAAGCTTAATATCGACTAACAGCGCATAAATCTTGGAAAAAAGATAGAGAATTGCCGTGAGGATATGTTCCATCACGCCATCAACTTCTTTTAAATGAACCAAATCGATAAAATACGTCTGGAAATTGTTTATCTTCTGCGTAGAACGGGCCCGCTGTCGGTTTTCCGGACGACTTTCGTAGTTTTCCAGTGTTTCCCGCAAAATCAAAGCCGACTTGCGCGAAGCCCCCTTGTTTTCGCCGACAATGGCCAGTGTTTCTGCCTCCAGGCGGTGACGGTGTCCGTCGTCATCAAAGAGTCTGGCGGTCTCCACAGCCAGTTCCTGCTCATTATTAACCGTAATGCAGGCATCGCGTTTTTTGAACAAGGCATGGGTATCCTTAAAGTTGAACATATAGTGGCCAACAATAATGGCCTTGCCATGGGCTGCCGGCTCCAAAATATTATGGCCGCCATGCGGTATCAGACTGCCGCCCACATAGACCACATCACCCACACTGTAGACCTTGCCCAGTTCACCAATGGTGTCCAAAATAACGATATCTGCATCCTGCGGGCCGCTTTCCTGCTGTTTTGTACGGGTAGTTACGCTAAAGCCTGCCCGCTTGCAGAGGTGAATTACCTCCTGCGTGCGCAAAAGCTCACGGGGAGCAATGACCAATTTGGCCCGGGGATGCTTTTCCCGCACCGCCGCAAACGCCTTTAGGACAAAGGTCTCCTCACCGCGATGGGTAGAACCAGCCAGCAAAATGCCTTCGGCTTTCTCCAAGCCCATCTCGCGGATGATGGCCGCCTTTTCCTCGGCACTTACATCCGTATAAGTCTGGTCAAATTTCGTATTGCCCGTCACCGTCACAAGTTCTGGCGGTGCGCCCAGGCGCATGATGTAATCGGCGTCAATATCCGACTGCATGGCAAACTTCGTCACCGTGCCAATCATATCGGAAAGCAGGCTGTTCAGATATTTATACTGTTTCACACTGCGGTCGCTGATACGGCCATTGACCATCATGACGGGAATGTGTATCTTGCGAGCCGTCTTTAAGAAATTCGGCCACAATTCGGTTTCTACCGGCAAAAACACCCGCGGATGAATGCGCCGCAGCACGCTGCCTGCCAAAAACGGCAGATCCAGCGGAAAATAGATAATGGCATCCGCATCCTTGATAATGCGGTTAGCCATCTCATACCCACTGGTGGTCACCACCGATACCAAAATCGGCGTCTGCGGGAATTCCTTATGAAATTCCTTAATCAGCGGACTGGTGGCCACAATCTCACCTACGGATGCCGCATGCACCCAGATACAGTGTTTTTTTGCCACTTTTTCCAGGGTATGTTCCGGGTAAAAGCCCAGACTTTGCCGGATGCGCTCCACAAAGCCCTTTTCCCGGACCGAACGGATCATAAACACCGGGATTATCAATATGACGACCAAAATCGCCGCTAAATTGTAAAGGATTTGCATTTGTCTTATGCCCCTTCTGGCACAGCAGTTTTACTGAACTGAATATTGTACAGATGGCTGTACAAACCATTCTTTGCCAACAGTTCCTCATGCGTGCCATGTTCTTTTATCCTGCCGCCATCGATAACATAAATCTGGTCGGCATTGAATATCGTGGAAAGGCGGTGTGCAATAACAAAGGATGTACGTCCCACCATCAGAGAATCCAGTGCTGCCTGCACAATTTTTTCACTTTCCGTGTCTAAGGCCGAAGTTGCCTCATCGAGAATCAGAATCCGGGGATTCTTGAGAATAGCCCGGGCAATGGACATGCGCTGCCGCTGCCCGCCGGACAGATTCAGGCCCCGCTCACCAATCGGCGTATCATAGCCCTGCGGCAGTTCGCGGATAAATACATCGGCATTAGCCGCTTTCGCGGCCTCGATGACCTCTTCATCCGTGGCATCCAAACGGCCATAACGGATATTTTCCATCACCGTCGTAGAAAACAGCATGGTTTCCTGCGGCACGATACCAATCTGTTCACGCAAAGACGCCACAGTAACATCCCGAATATCTTGTCCGTCAATGGAGATTGCACCGCTGTTTATCTCATAGAAGCGCGGAATAAGGTTGGCAATCGTGGACTTGCCTGCACCACTCGGGCCGACAAAGGCAATCATCTGCCCCGGCTTTACTTCCAGCGAAACATCTTCCAGGGCATTAACGCCTTCCTTATAGCCAAAGGTAACATGATCCACCTTCACATGCCCTTCAATCTTCGGCAGCTCTTTTGCATCTTCTTTATCGCGGATGGGTTCCGGCAGGTCGATAACCGCAAACACACGGTCTACAGCGGCCATAGCCCGCTGCAGGTTGCCATATACTCTGGCCAGACGCTTGACCGGATTGGCCAGATTTACCGCATAGGTCAGGAAAGCGACTAAAGCACCTGCCGTCATCTGGCCGTTTACGACTTCATAGCCGCCAAAGCCCACGATAAAAGTAACGGAAACCGCCGCCAAAAATTCCACCGTCGGCGTCAAAAGACTGGTCAGCTGTACATTTTTCATGGCAGCCTGGAAGTTCAGGATGTTCTGGTTAATAAAACGCTTGATTTCGTATTCTTCCCGAACAAAGGATTTGACCACCCGAATGGAGGAAATACTTTCCTGCAAAAGGGATGTGATCTCCGCAGCCCGCTCCTGAATTACTGTACCATTGCGTTTCAGCTTGCGGCCAAAAATCTTCATGGCCTGCCCCACCAGTGGGATAACCACCAAAGTCAGCAGGGAAAGTTTCCAGTCCAGATAGACCATCATGACAATCGAACCAATGAGAATGGAACCTTCAGTCACCATCTCAATCAGCTGATCCACCAACGCCGACTGAATAGCCGACACATCATTGGTGATATAGCTCATGGTTTCCCCAGTCTGATGTTTGTCAAAATACGCCATGGGCATGCGCTGGAACTTGCGGAACATCACTTCCCGCACGTCAATGACCACTTTTTGCCCGATGTAGGACACCAGATAGGACTGTCCATAGTAAAATATTCCGCGAATCAGAAATACCACCACAATGCTGACGCAGATAACGTACAGCATCACCATATCTTTGTCCGCCAAAACCTTATCCACCATGTCCTTGATAATCCAGGGCAGATAAAGGTTACAAGCCGCTGCCACCACAATGCAGACAATGGCCAGCCCCAAGCGTTTCAGATAAGGCCGGATATATTGCAGAAGGCGCTTATAATTCTTCATGTATTTCCCTCACTAATTTATTTTGCTGCAAATTCCCGGGCAGCATTGAGTATTCGTTCTGCCACTCTGCCAGAAGCGCCGGGCGCGCCCAGTTTTTGACAGGCAAGTTTTAATTTGGCTGTTACTTCCCGGCGATGTGTCTCCCCAGGATATAATTTTTTCAGCTCACTGGCAATATTTTCCGGCGTAACCTCATCCTGCAATAGTTCCCGCTGAAAACTTTCATTCAGCAAAATATTGGGCAGGCTGAAATTATCCACATGCACCAGGAGTTTTCCAATGGCATAGGATAATGGCGACAGACGGTAGAGCACCACGCAGGGCAATCCCAAAAGAGCCGCCTCCATAACCACAGTACCCGAGGTTGCCATCGCCGCATCCGCTGCCGCCATCAGACTGTAGCGCTTCTCTGTGGTAAGCGTTACCGATACGCCGGCAGCCTCAATCAATTCCTCAATGCGTTCCCGGCTGACCGTATCCGCCACCGGAAGATAAAACACCGTATCCGGCCTGTCTGCCAACAGTTTTTTGGCCCCGGCCAGCATGGACGGCAGCAATAATTCGATCTCCTGCTTGCGGCTTCCCGGCAACAGCAGAACTACGGTTTTATCCGCAGGCATTTTAAAGAAACGCCGTGCCTTTTCCCGAGGCATTTCCGGCCGCACAGCATCCACCAAGGGATTTCCCACAAAGGAAATCTTTGCCCCGGCCGCTTCATAGACCGGCAGTTCATGGGGAAAGATGGCGATAAATTCATCCGCAATCCTGGCGCAATCCTTAGCTCTCCCTTTTCGCCAGGCCCATGCCGATGGCGGAATATAGGAGAACACCGGAATACCTAAAGCCTTGGCTTTTTTTGCCAGCCGCCAGTTAAAATCCGGATAATCGATAAGCACGAGCATATCCGGCCGTTCTTCCCGCATAAAATCCGTCAAATCATTCAGCAGCTTAAACAACCGGCGAATATTGACGAGAACCTCCCAAACGCCCATGACGCTGTAATCAGCAAAGTTTTGCCGCAACCGGACACCGGCATTTTCCATGCGGGTGCCCCCAAAACCGATAAGCTCTGTTTCCGGTGCCATGGAAAGTATTGCCCGGGCGATATTTTCGCCATGCACATCACCAGACGCTTCGCCAGCGGAAAGCATGATTTTCATGGACGCCCCTCCTTTTAACAACATTAAACCAAATTACATTATACCATTAAATACCGCTTATATAAAGCGAAAGACGCCGGGAATTTTTCTTCCCCGGCGTCTCATTCATCACATCGCGACAATGGTAATATCGTGCGCTTCAGCTAAGGCGATAACATCGGCCCGCTCTGCCAAAAGTGTCGCATCGGCTTCAATGGCCAAGGCTTTTGCCTTGACCTCTACCATCATCTGCAAGGTTTTCAATCCCACAGTCGGCACATCAAAGCGGCTGTCCTGCGCAGGCTTGGCCACCTTGGCTACCACAGCGCCACCGCCAGCGAGTTTTCCGCCCCGCAGAATGCAGGCATCTGTCCCCTCAATAGCCTCCAACGCCATGACTGCCATATCCTTAACCACTACAGTCTGTCCGACATCCATGCGGCCAATTTCCTTGGCCATTTGGAAACCAAACTCCATATCCTTTAATTCTTCTGCCGTGGGCTGACGTTTGGTCAGCACACCTTTCCCCGGCATCAATTTGCGGATGAGTTCCGTCTGGTCAAAGACCTCCACATCGATTTTCTTCAATTCATCGATAATGGCCAGCATAATGGTGTCGTCTTTCCTGTCCGGCACCCGCATAAGTATCTGCATGGCTTTCAAATCCGGCAGGGTCTTCTTGGCAAAGAGCACTTCCTTCGTCACCTTGCCAATCATCGTCACCTTATGAATATCGCTTTTTTTCAGGTGTTTTAAGATTTTCCCCACCTTCAGGACATTGATTTCCTGATAATCATCAGCATACTCTTTCAGGCGGGAATCCGTGTCCGGCAGGAGTGCTACAGCGTAGACCTCATACCCCAGCTCCTTGGCCGCCCGGGCAATCTCCACCGGCAGGGTTCCAATCCCTGCCAAAAGTCCTATGCGCTCCATGAACATCCTCCGTACAAATAATATACTCTGTTAGTCTCTGTCATCCCGGCGTTCACGACAAATACCTCTGTCGGCATTGCGCAGGAAACGCAGCATATGGTCAACTTCCTCACAGGAAGGCACTTCCTGCTCAATAACGCTGACCGCCTGTTGCAAAGTCAGGCCGGAACGATAGAGAATCTTATAGGCCTGTTTGATGCTGCGGCGGGCTGCCGGTTCAATCCCTGCGCGGGACATGCCTACGGCATTAAGCCCAGCCACTTTAGCCGGTTGGCCTGCCACAATGGTAAAGGGCACAACATCCTGCGTGAGACGACTCATACCGCCAATCATCGCATTGCGGCCAATCTTCACGAACTGGTGAACGCCGGTCATGCCGCCGATTACAGCCCGATCTTCTACCACAGCATGACCGGCAAGGCTGGCCACATTGGACATGATGACCCGGTTACCAATCACGCAGTTATGGGCCACATGGGTCAACGCCATCAAAAGACAATCATTGCCAATACGCGTTTCTTCGCCTTCACCGGTAGCTCGATGAATGGTCGTGCCTTCACGAATAACCGTCCGGTCGCCAATACTGGTGTAACTTTTTTCACCCTTGAACTTCAAATCCTGCGGTTCCTCACCAATGGAGGCACCCTGAAAAATATGGCACTCCCGGCCAATTTTCGTCCAGCCGGTAATTACCACATGCGGGCCAACAATGGTATTTTCACCAATTTCCACATTGCTGCCGATTACGCTATAGGGGCCAATTTTAACACCAGCCGCAACTTTTGCACCATCTTCAATAATCGCTGTGGGATGTATCTGTGCCTCTGCACTAATATTTTCCGCACTCATTTGCTACAACTCCTTATAACTCTGCTCAACAAGGTCTGCCAAGCAGCTATTTCCTACTCTTTGCTCCGTCTTTTCTATATACTCCCAAACCAAGCGCTAATCTTCTCACATCATCTGACTGCAAATTTAGGCGTTATCTGAGTTGAACAAAGATTATCTTCTTTTTTTAGCTAGGAATCACATATTTTCTTCTTTTCTCATAGCAAACTTAAAGTCTGCCGATGCGGCCAGTTGGTCACCAACATAGCCATCGCAGTGCAACAGGCCAAATTCGCCGCGCACTTTCACAATATGTGCCTTCGTCACCAACTGGTCGCCAGGAACCACCGGACGTTTAAACTTAATGTTTTCCATGCCGCCGAACATGGCAATCTTGCCCCGGTTTTCTTCCGGATACAGCATAGCCACGCCACCCACCTGAGCCATGGCTTCCAAAATCAGCACACCAGGCATGATGGGATGATCCGGGAAGTGTCCTACGAAGAACGGCTCATTCATGGTCACATTCTTGATGCCCGTAGCCGATTTAAACGGGTCGATTTCGATAATGCGGTCCACCAAAAGCATGGGCGGGCGATGAGGCAAAATCTTCATAATATCCGTAATTTCCAAAACCATTTTTATTCCCTCTTCCTGAAAAATTCTCTATCAACCTAAACTTGCCTGCAGTTTTTTGGCCAGGCTTGTATTCAAGGCATGACCAGAGGCAACAGCAATAACATGACCGCGAATGGGGCCTGCCAGCCGCAGGTCACCAATTACATCCAGAATCTTATGCCGTACCAATTCGTCCTCAAAATGCAGGGGATTAATCCAGCCTTCATCATTGTAAACGATAACACTCTCCAGCGTTCCACCAAGGCCCAATCCCATGCTGCGCAGGGCTTCAATTTCCTTTTCATAGGCAATGGTGCGGGCTGGCGCGATTTCCGTCTCATAAAGTTCCGGTGTTATCTCAAAATTTTCATACTGAATGCCAATGAGTTTATGCGGATTTACCGAGGTAAAGCTCACCCGGAATCCGTCATAGGGCACAACCATAACAAAGCGATTGTGCTGTTCATCATCAATACGATAAACCTTGTCAATCACAATTTCCTTGCGTTCTGCCGGTAATTCCACAACACCTGCTGCCTTCATCACCTGAAAAAACGCTAGCGAAGAACCATCAGCCACGGGCGGCTCCTCAGCATCAATTTCAATGTAACAGTTATCAATGCCCATTGCATGAAACGCACTCATCAAGTGCTCAATCGTAAATACCTTGCAGCCATTTTCTTCGACAGTAGTAGCCCGCATGGTGGAGGTCACGTTAGCAGCTGCAGCATGAATCTGCGGCCGCCCCTCTATATCTGTCCGTACAAATACCAGACCGGTATCCGCAGGAGCAGGTTTCATCACCAAATGCACCTCGCGCCCGGAATGCAGGCCAATGCCATTATAAACGGCCTCTGCTGCCAATGTAGTCTGTTGCAAATCTATTCCTCCTGAAATACTCATTCATAATGTCTGTAATCCGACTCGGAAAAATCCTCCCGAACAGACTTCCAGCGATCATGGAGCCAAAACCATTCTTCCGGATATTTTCGCACATGCGCTTCAATCACATCGTTGATCACCTGCGTCGTACGCCGGATATCCTCCCGCTTGTCGCCGGTATTGTCCACATATATGGGATCATGTACGACCAGCGTATGCCCCCCCCGCTCATCTTGATGCATAAATGCCGGGATTATCGGCACATTTCTAAATCTGGCCATCGAGGCCGCACCTGGCGTACAGTTAGTCGGCCGACCAAAGAAATTCAGCACAACACCATCATGCCGATTGGTGTCCTGATCCATAATCAACCCGATAACCCACCCCTTTTGGAGCATGGCAAACATTTCCCTTACACCGGTCTTATAAGTGATATGCATACCTATCATGGTACGATATTCGTTGATAAAACGGTCAGCTGCCGAATTCTTTTGTTTCATGGCTACCCCGACTAAAGGGATTCCGGCCATGGCTAAAGCTCCGCCAAACAATTCCCAATTGTCCGTGTGGGCCGTAGCCAAAATGGCTCCCTGGCCATCCGAAAGGCTCTGCTGCAGTTTTTCCAAGCCCTCAATGCGGACATAATCTGCAGCATGCTTCTTGATTACCGGAAAACGTAGGACTTCAAAAAGCATCGGACCAAAACGTACCGTACTTGCCTTGGCAATCCGTACAGCCTCTGCTTCATCAACGCCAAGACACATTTTTACCTGTCCTACGGCCATTTTTTTTCGCTTAGACGGTACCACCAACCAGGCAAAGTTTCCTAAGACGCGCCCTAAAAAATCACATAAGCTGCGCGGCATAGCACAGGCCAGTGCACTTATCGCTTGCAAAACATAGTACAACAACTTCTTAGCCCTCGTACTTTGCCAATTTCTTTTCCAATTGTTTCATTTTCTTCATCATTTCCGGCAGTCTCTTCATGGCCGCCTGCATACGCAGCCATTCCGTATGGCTCTGCACGGGGAAACCTGCACAGAATACGCCTTCCGGCATATCACCGATAATGCCGGAGCGTGCCGCATAGACTGAATTGGCCCCAATATTGATATGGCCTACAGTACCCACCTGGCCGCCAAAGGTAACATTATGCCCTACAGTCGTCGACCCGGAGATACCGGTCTGTGCGACAATCAGGCAGTTTGCACCAATTTTACAGTTATGCCCAATATGCACGAGATTGTCAATTTTCGTGCCCTGGCCAATAACGGTTGCGCCCATCGCAGCCCGGTCAATGCCATCATGCGCACCAATTTCCACATCATCTTCCAGAACCACAATGCCAACCTGCGGCACTTTTGTATGTACACCGTCTTTGGTGGTAAAACCGAAGCCATCCGAGCCGATTACAGCAGAGCTATGAATCACACAGCGTTTGCCGACACGGCAATGCTCACGCACGGTTGCATTGGAATAAACCACGGTGTCATCACCGATTTCCGCGTACTGACCAATATAAGTATGCGGGTAAAGGACAACATTATCGCCGATTACAGCATGGTCATCAACCATGGCAAAGGGCATAATAGTTACATTCTGCCCCAGTTTTACATCCTTGCCCACATGTGCTTTATCACTGATTTCCACAGGCCGTTCTAATTTCGGCGTAAAGATGTTGAGCAGTTTGGCAAAAGCAGCTCTGGGGTCGTCCACATAAAGTGCTGTCTTCGGGAAATCTTCCACACCTTCCGGCAGCATCACAGCTGCTGCCTTACAGGTCTTTGCCTCTTCAATATGCGGGTCTACGGCAAAGGTCAAATCTGCTGCACCGGCTCCGGCAATATTATCCAGGCCCTCAATTTCAATGGCAGCATCACCTGCAATGCGTCCGCCTACAATATCGGCAATCTCTTGCAATGTCTTTTTCATTTCACTGCTCCCATCTTACTGCAACTGAGCAATGACATCATCTGTCACATCTATCGCACCGGTAACAGCCGTAGGCTGATCCGTGCTGTTGTTTACTACCGCATCGAGTTTCTTTTCCTTGGTAACTGCTGCCAAAGCGACATCCATCTTCTGACGGAGCTGCAGCGCATAGGACTGATTGAGTCCCTGTATCTTGCGCTGGCTGTCCATCTGTGCCTTCTGCATGTCCTCCTGACTCATGTTGGGATTTTCCTGCAATTTCTTCTGCAGTTCTTCCCCAGCCTGAGCCTGGGCCTCTTCAATCTTCTTATTGCCCTCTTCAATCAGGCTGTTAATCTGCGGAGCCTCTTTGGAAACCCGTTCTCCGTCAATATAGCCAATTTTCGTCTGACCGCAGCCACTGGCTAAAGTGGCACAAAGTAGAGCCATAATCATAGCAGCTGCTGTTTTCTTACGTAATTTCATCCTAACTTCGCTTCTTTCTTTATCATAGGTTATTTACAGATTTTTCATTTCCTGCACAATTTCCCCGGTAACATCCTGCGTTGTTATGCCAATGGCAATGCTGTCCTTCGGCAAAAGCGGATCTGCTTTGGCAGCCTCCGGCATAAATGAAGCCAGAGCCTGGGGATGATGTACCAATATCAATGTAAAGTGATGCATAATGGCAATCTTGGCCGCTTTTCCTGCCACATCATTAAATATATGTGCCTGTAAGGCTGCCAAGTCCGCCTTTTTCTCGACCAGCATCTGCCGTTTGGCCAGACGCTCCTGCACCTGCAGTGCCAGTTCCTGCTGCTTTTGCAGGGCCTCGGCATTGCGTTTATCGGCATCAGTCTTGGTCTTCAATGCCGCAGCCATTTCCTGTTCTCGCAGCTGTGGCAGCTGAGCCCTCCATGCAGCCAGTTCCGGCCCCATTTCCTTTTGCACATAGGCTTCGATTTCCGCTTTATATGTCTGCCAAAGCTCATACTGGCGTTTTCCCCGTTCAGCCTGCAGTCGGCTGCGCTCCTGCAGCCAGGCCTCGCGTTCTTCCGCAATGCTGGCCTTGGAATCCAACGGATTATGCATAGACTCCTGGTTGTCCAGCTTGATGTTGAGATTTAAAATGGCGTTTAAATATTCTTCATCAATCGCCTGCCGCCGGGCCTTATAATCCTCTTCGGTATTTTTCTTGTATTCATCCCGAAGTTTTTTCATCTTGCGCTCTAATTCTGCCCGGCCGCCAATAACATCCGCGGCATTTTTTTGCCAAACGGATTCCTTAAAGGTTTCTTCCATAAGCTGCGGCGGTTTCACGGATAAAATATCGCCTACATCATTTATTTCTAGTTCCAGCAGTTCACATTCGGCCTGCAGGGCCGTCAGCTTATCATAATCCGGGTGAGCCTGCAGTACCTGCTGCCAGTCAATCAGCCCGGTATCGGCCATTTCCTGCCCGGTTGGCGACGGCGCCTTGGGAATGATGAACTCCCTGGCAAGCCAGGCACCTGAAAAAATGAACACCAAAGCAACAATTACTCCGATAATGATATTCCGGCCTCGCTGCCCTTTTGTCTTTCCTTCCTCCTTGCCTGGTTCCGTCATGGCTCACCCCCGCCTTCTTCTGTGGAAACTTAGAAAAAAGCCTCCCCCCATGGGGGAGGCTATATTATCTGCGGATTATTTGCTAACCTGTTTCAATACATCCTGCGTGATATCTACACCGCCATAAACCACAGCGCCCTTATCGAGAACTACGGACAAGCCTTTCTGCTCAGCAACCTTCTTCACAGACTCTTCCACATTCTTGGTGATGGGCTCCATGAGTTCCTGATTTTTCTGCTGTAAACGCTGCTGAGTCTGCGTGTAATAATCACGTTTCTCATTATCGTTCATGTTGGCAGATTTTTCTTCGAATTCCTTCTGTGCTTCCTGCACAGCCGTCTGCATTTCATTGGATGCAGCCTGAACCTTCGGATGCTGGCTCATAATCTGGCTGTAATCCACAACACCCACATTGGAGCTGGCAGCGCTGGCCATATTCGGGCCAAACTGCGTAAGAGCCATAGCCACTACGGAACCAACGAAAGCCAAAGCGATAAGCACGCTGACAATTTTAACCTGTTTTTTCTGTAATTTAACCATTTCAAAATCTCCTTTTCCTGTTTAGGAATTTTATTCGATAAGTCATATACGATAGACATTATAACGCCAAACAACGGATTTTGCAACGTCAAAAATGACCAACCATCCGCAGCCAATTTTGTTCGTTGTCAAAGATATACTCCAGACTCAAAAAATCATGCAGCTGATAACGCAATGCAGCTTCGCCCATACTGTCCGTTTCTCGGAATTCATAGCGAAGAAGCCAGCGTGCAGCCAATTTCTGCCGGAGTTCATAGACCCAGCCATAACGGCTCAAATCATAACGCAGCGCCGCATAGCGTCCGCCTCGGAATGTATGGCCCCAGCCCAGTTGATAGTTCCAATCCACATCAGCCGGCATAAAATCAGTCTGTATGAAAAGCTCGTCCCTCTTGCCCAACACGCGGCCCAGATGCAACCGGAAAAGCAATTCATTGTCCTGCCTGGCATGCCCCTGTCCCCGGTCTCTGCCGATATCCAGCCATCCGGACAGGCGGAAATGGTAGCGTGAAGAATCTGTACGGCTCATCACACTTGCCCGCTCAGCGGGTTCAATCATAACCTTTGTTTGCAGGCGCAAAGCTTGAAAATCCCTGCGCGTGTCCAAAGTCTGGGCAAAATCCTGTTCCAGTTCTTCCCGATGACGCTGCACAAAGCCCACGGGCACGCCCACAATATCTTCTACCTGCGCCTGCATGATATCCCGGCGGGTCAGCAGGGCACTATTGGGGAGCGTATCCGAACGCATGGACAAATCTACGGTCCGCACCACCGGCAAACGAGGATACACCATAAGCTTTATGGTGGTATCCGGTTCCGGCGTCAAATCAAAATCCGCCCGGAATTCCGGCAGATGCTCCTGCAAATACGCTTTCAAATGCTGTTTCAGCACCCCGTTTGTCCAATCAGCAGCAGCCGTTGGCAGCCCCGTCAAGGCAGCCTGAAAAACCGTATCCACGCCGCTTAAATCCTGTCGCACCAAGGTTTCAATGCGCGGCGGCATTCCTTCTACCGTGGTTTCCACCCGCACCTGACGGATGGTCTCTGCCCAAGGCATAAGCTCGACCTTTACCTGCGTAACAGCCGCTGGTTCCAGCGATACCGACCGGACAGTATAGCCCACCAGCACCTTGTCAAAAACCTCATGAATTAAATTTTCATAAGACGCCCGCTCGGCCTGCACAGCAGCAATTTCCTTGCCTTCCATCAACTGGCCGGCAATCGCCGCTATGCTATGATTCATCCGCTCTGCCACCAGCGGCGGCAGGTTGCTTTGGGCAGTAGTGGATGCTGTGACGCTTTCCACCCGTACTCCGGACTGAGCATTCGCTGTCAGCGGCACCAACAGCATAAAAAGAACAACCAGTGCTGCTCTTAACATTTAGAACGAACCACCCACGGAGAAATGCACGCGGCCACCTTTGTCTCCCCGACCATAATCCAAACGCAGCGGACCAAGCGGCGTATTAAAGGATAAGCCGACGCCTACGCTGCCATGCACATTTCCACCGTTCGGATTCCAGCCTTCAGACCAGACAGATCCCCAATCTGTAAAGAGTGCGCCCTGCACTTTGCTGACAATCGGGAAACGATATTCCACCGTGCCCAGCAGCATACGGGTGCCACGGAACTGATCTTCACGATAACCGCGCAGGGTGTTCTGACCACCGATTTTAAACTGATTGTACTCGGAGATATGTCCATGACCAGCACCGGCCTCGGCACGCAGGGCAATAACCTGTGCATGACCGACCTTGATATACCGCTGGTCTTCAATCGTGCCCTTCTGAAAATCAAAGTCACCGCCCAAGCCGGCTATTTCTGCCGACAGGCTGACTCTGCCGCCTTCAGTAGGATTATAGATGTTATCACGGGTATCGGTGACATGCGACAATGTCACACTGCGCGTCGTGCCAAAGTTATAATCACGCCAGGATTTATAGTAATCGGTGCTGCGGTCTTGGCGGCCGGTCGGCAAATTACCGTTCTCCGTATGGCGTACATACTTATCCTCACGATTCTTAAGCGTAATATAATTTGTCGAATACTCACTTACCGGACGACTTAATGTAATTTCGCCGCCAGAGTACTTGCGCATATAGCTTTCCTTGAGGTTACCATCCGTATCGTAATCGCTGTATTCATACGTACGGTTATAAATCCGCAAGGTGCCTGCAGTTTCCTTTTTATCCAGATAGGGATGGCGCCAGGAGAACGTATAGCCTTTAGCATCCGTTGCACTGCCACTCTTTTCATAGGTAAGACTTACCGAATCGCCGGTACCACCGATATTCGAATCACCGATGCTTATCATACCCAGGACACCATCAGCTGTACTGTAACCGGCACCGATACCAAAGGAGCCTGTGTTTTTCTCCTTTACATCCAGTTCCATAATAACCGCATTGGGTTCAACGCCGGGATTCATCTTGATGTTTACATCCTCGAAAAAGCCCAGATTATAGACGCGCTGCATGGAACGGCGGGCCAGCTTGGAGTTGAAGGGTTCACCAATCTTTTGACGCATTTCCCGCAGGATAACATAATCCTTGGTCTTGGTATTGCCCTTGACTTTGTAATCCTCCAAAATGCCTTCATTTATTTTCAGGAAGAGATTGCCCTCTTTGTCGATATTCATATCGGTAACTTTTGCCAGAATATAGCCGTCATTGCGATAAATTTCCTTGATGGCCTGAATATTCTGCTGCAAGTCACGGCTATTGAGAATTTCGCCGTTCTTCACCGTTATCGCATCACGCAAGGTCTTGGTCTTAATCACCGTATTGCCGGTAATATGGACGCTTTTCAAAACCGGATTTTCCAATACATGATAGGTGATTACCACACCTTCCGGGACCTTCTTGAAGGTTGGAAAGAGATCATAAAAATAGCCTGTATTGTACACAGCCTCACGGTCCGCATTCATGCCCTTAACCGTAAACATATCGCCTGTTTTCATAGAAAGTGCTGCCTTGGCGGTGTTTTCCGTCAGCGCTGTAGTGCCCTCAAAAACTGTATCTACGATGGTCTGGCCTTCATACTCCTTGCTGTACTTTTCAATCATATCTTCCTGAGGACGATTCTTGGCCCATTCTGCGGTGCGTGGATCTACATCTTTCTGTTCGTCCTTTTGTGCAGCGGAGGGCTCACTGCTAGCTGCAGCAGGTGTCTTACTGCCAGGCGCAGCAGACGCCGCATTAGCAGTATTGGCTGTATTCGCCTCTGTCGCAGTTGTCGGAGCTGCTGCGGCCTTCGGTGCAGTTTCATTATCTGCCGCAGCTTGAGCTTGCGGCGTTTCCGCCGGTGCTGCCTGCGTAACACCCGGCACTGCTGCAAAACTGGCAGCCAAAGCCACTGCATAAGCTAAAAATCGTCTATTCGTCTTCTTCAAAGGTCAAACCTCCCAAAAATATTCATTATTGCCGCAGAATTTTACCTGCAGACTGCATAAGCTGCTGCTTAGCCGCATCTGGCGGCGCATTTTTTTCTATTGGCGGAACGACAGGAGTCGGTTCCTTAACCACATTACTTTTTCCCGGAGCAGGTTCTGGTGCCAAAGGCTGCGGCAGGCTGCTTGCCGCTGGCGCTGCCATCGCTTGTTCCGGCTGCGGTTCAGGAATAACTTCTTTTGCCGGAGCAGTATTTTTCGCCGGCAACTGTGCGCTGACAGGCGGCGTGTACTCAATCGAGCGTTCTTCCCCGGATATGCTTGCATCCTGTTTCCACAAAATAACCGCCGCCAATCCTGCAGCAGCCAAAAAAGCCAGCGCCCTGCGCCCCCAGATGATTAGCCGGCGGCTGGCAGGACAATGCCCCACATGAGCCAATTCCGCCTTGGCCAGCATCAGCTTCAAATCTCCCTGCACATCATTTTCCTGGGCTAGCGAATCTTCTGCTCTCCCCAGCCATTCGCGAGCAGCCCGGATATGTTCCGTTTGTGAACGCCTGTTCATTTGCGTCCCTCCGTATTGCCTAAAATTCCTAAAATTCTCTTAGAAATACAATCGCCACAAATGCAGGATTCTTCACCTGACATATTCCGCCTTGGCAGTACATCACAGACCATCAGCCGGATTTATCTTCGTTATTCTGCCTGTTTTTACTGATTTAGTTGATTATTTACCAATTTTGCATAAAACGGGACAGCATTCCCCGTATACGGCGAATCCCCATTTTTTGCAGCCGATATATATGCCCGGGACTAAGTTCCATGTCCTCGGCTACCGCTGCCACATCACGACTAGCCAGATATACATTTTCCAGCACAGCTTTTTCCTTGGCTGGAAGACGCTCCATCGCCCGATGAAGCCGGCCCACCAGTTCATGACTTTCTGCCTGTTCCGCAACCGTCGGCGACATATCCATCAAATTCTCCTTATAGGATGCTCCCCCTTCATCCAGCATGGCATCCATACAAGGACTATCGGAAGCACCTTCCTTTTGCAGATAATCCAGCATCCGCCCCCGTATGCGATGAATTGCAAAGAGACTGAACGCCACGCCACGCTCAGGATTATAGCGTTCCACAGCCTCGATAAGCCCGATTGTCCCCTCCTGCACCACATCCATTATGTTTTGCAGGCTGCGATAAGGCAGTGCCTGCTTAAAAACCAATGGCTGATAGGCCTCGATAAGCAAACCGCGGGCTTTTTTATCCCCCTGCTCCTTATAGGCTCGCCACAGGCTTTCTTCCTGACAGCGCTCCAGTGGTTTTATTCGCTGTAATTCCTCAACATATTGTGCAAAACGCAGTCTCCTCACCTCCCTTCTGCCATGCCACAGTTAAAATGTCATGCGGGCCTCCACACCAAAGATGGTGCCATTTGACTCCCGCTCCAATGTTACGCCCCAACGGTCGTTAATATCGTACTGAACGCCGTACCGATTAACGCCCCTGCCGCTAAATCCATGCGTATAACGAAGCATAACCTTGTCCGATATATATTTTCCCATAGAAACATTAAAATCATATTTGTTTTCTTCATTTTCTTTGGTTTCTTTGTTCGTTCTGTAATTATCAAAAGCCGAACCAGAACCACGGGAAATAGACAGTTTATCCAGATACAGAAATTCCCGCATAGCGCCCTCTATCTCCGACAGGAAGGTCATCTGCAGGCCCACGGCCAGTAAATCTCCGGCATTTATTGTGCTGTTGCCATTCTTATAGGCATCACGCAGCGTCAACAACTGGATAATCTGCGTCTGACTCATTTGCGGGCTGGACATAAGTTTCATGTCAGCAGCCCCTAAAGGCCCCTTGATTGACAGAAACACTTTGGCCTGCGTCAATCTGGTATCGGCAAAGAAATCAATACTCGGCATAAACGAGGCTACCTGATTGAAGGTTGCACGCCCCTCCCGAATCTTGAATTCCGTCTTGAGATAATTAATGGTTCCGCCGCGCTTCACCTGCAGACCGCCGCTCATCTTGGGATGGCTCATAATCCCGCCCACATGAAAACCGCCGGTCAGATACAAGTCATAAAGATAAGGACTGTAAAAATGTACCTTATCGCCCACATTGACCTGCACGTCAAAAACCATTTCCGGCAGTTCGCCTTCACTATCGGGAATCGCCGGAACCGACACCAGACAATTATGGAAATCGATATTACCGGAAATCTTCGGCCAATGATTGCCGTAAAAATCTGTATCCTGCAAATGCAGCTCCCCGTTTAAAGGACCGGTAAAAAATTTGCTCTTAATTCCCAGCTTATCGAAAATCAGGCTAAAATCATAATGTTCAGGCGTCCATCCATTAAGGCTCACACTGCCGTTTAGTTTATACGATCCACCGCCCATTTTACCAAAAAACTCTTCGACTGTCACTTGACTCCCATTGAAATTTATTCTGGCAGTCATGTCCGTAATAGGTTCTTCCAACCCCTTTATTTTTACAGCTCCATTGGGAATGACAATACTGCCATCCAGCAGCGGATGTGCCAGCGTACCATGAATTTTGATATCGCCATCCGTATCGCCCAACGCCCAGTCAATCTGCTTAGAAACCGTTGGCAATAGCGACAAATCTGCATCCTGCAGATTCAACTGCAACTGAATCTGTTCATAATCTGCCAGCCATTCATCCTGGCCTGCCGTCAGTGCACGCAGGGGAACAATCCCCTTTGCAACAGCAGAGCAGCTTTGTTTCCCAACCTGCTTGACCACTTTCATTTCCGTCAGGTCAATGAGACCATTCTTCAGATGTGCCTCGCCTGTCAGCGTGTCAAAAGCTGCGCCCTGAAGGCCGCCATTTACAGCCTTCAGCGTCACATCCGCAGACGGATTATACGTATAGCCGCCAATAATTGCTTCAATATCAGCAGTGCCCGTAACATCCCTGACAGTCAAGCCTGCCAACCCGGTAAACATTCCCAGGTCCAGATTGCCGGCTGAAAATTTGACGTTCATCGGCCCATTCAACGCCACTGTACCTGTAGCCGAGAACAAACCTTTTGCGCCCTGACTGCCACTCATTTTATTAATATAGATAATATGGTCCAATAGCCGTAAATCCAAAGCGACATTATGAATATCGTAGCCGCCGGCTGAGCCTTGCAGCACATCACCATCCAGTTTGACCGCAGGATTATGTGCTGTCCCGCTTATCTGTGCGTTAAGATTGGCCTTGCCTTCAATAGCTTCTGTCTTTTGGTTAACCAGCGCAGCCACTGCAGCAATATCCGCATTTTGTACCACCATATTGCCTCTTAACGCATCGTTATCTATGTTATAGAACAATTCCATATCATAGGTGCCACCATTCTGCTCAAAGCCAAAGTGGTCGATATCAAAACTGTTTCCCTGAAATTTCACCATACCTCGCAAGTTGTTTATGGTTTCACCATTCAGAACAAGCTCGGGGGCCTCCAACAATCCATGAAATACCGGTGTATTAACGGTGCCGCCAATCTTGCCTTTAAAGGTACCATGACCACTGACTTCATAGGGCAATTTATGTTCTACCCGTTTTAGATCTATATCCTTGGCAGTCACTTCCATATCCATGGCCATATCAGCCGTGTTTATCGTGCCATTGAGTACCATGTCTATCATCGGCGAATACGCATGGAAATCCTGCAGACGCAATTTGCCCTGCTCCAAGAAATAGTCACCATCCATACCAGACAAGAGCACCCCATGATAACTCCCCCGATAAAAATGAATATAGCCTACTGCCTTAGGATTATCCAGCGTCCCCGTCACCTTGATGATGTTATCCACATTACCCGTGATGGGCTGATCCGGTGCAAGCAGCGCAGCGATATCCTCCATTCTTGCGCCCATGGTATCCAATTGGAGATTTACCTTGCGCTCCCCGGAAAAACCTACAGTTCCCTTGGCCTGCCAAACTTCCTTGCCATCCTTTTCCATCAGGAAATCATCGATGCCAATGCCGTCCAGACTGCCGCTGGCCGCAAACTTCAAACTGTCAAAAGGCTGTTTGAAGATGCTGCCACGAAGACCGGAAAACTTAAGCTCAACCTGTGGATTCACCTTATTGCCATGAACCACACCTTTGAAATCAGCCAGGCCGGACATATCGATATTGGGATCAATCTTGCGCAGCAGCGAAAGATCAAAATGCCCGCCATAAAAGGCCAAATCCAGCTGCGCGGTCTCCCGCATATCGCGGATGGAACCTTCCAGTCCCAGGCTGCTATGATTGGGCATTCTTACACTCAAATAATCAATAAGCAGGTCATCATCGGCCAAATAGAACGATGTGCTGGCACGTTCTACCTGGATGCCCTGATAACCGACATTTTGCGCTTTGGCGCTGCCATACAGCTGCAAGGTGCTTAAATCCATACCAATGCCATTGCCGCCCACATCAGCCGACAACCTGCCCGACAGTCCATTAAGCGCAGGCAAATAAGCAGCCCCTTGACCAGCATCGATATTGTCCGCTTTGACATGGAGCGTATAGCCTAAATTTTCCGTGGACAATACCGCCTCGCCGCTGACTTTGCCGCCAAATACCTGCGCGGAAAAGTCCCGGACGAAAAGGTTCTTGTCCTGATAGCGCACATCAGCCTGTGCCCCTGCAAAGGGTATATCCATAACCTTGCCGCCGACCACCTGGACCTTGCCATCCACACTGGGATTATTAAAGGCCCCTGTCACCTTGACCGCAAATTTTGCTGCTCCCTGATAGGGAATATTCTTCAAAATCAACGCAGGGTCAAAGGACTCGGAACTTGCCTGCAGTTCCATATAGGGCGTTGTCAGCAAATGCTTGATTTTGCCATGAACATTGACCTGCTGTTCAGCTGCCGAGGCATTAATATTCACCAGTGCCTCTTCATTGGTAAACGCTGCATGACCGGCGATTTGTTCAATCTCCGTGCCCTCTACCTTCACCTTGCCATCGCTAAAATCGGCATCGCCGCTGAACGATAAATCACCGTCACGCCGATATAAATGAATATCGGCAGATTCCAACAGACCATCCTGTATCTCCACATTATCCGGAATGAGCCCCGCCGGTATAAAACGCAGATATTCCTTAACATCCAGACCATTTACACGGGCATTGACAATCTGACGGGTATCGGAAATAGTCGCTGTCCCGGATACCGCCGTCCCCTGCTGCTTGCCCGCAAACTCTGCTTTATACACAGGATAATCTGCGCAGTCCACAGTAGCGGCCAGGTCATCAAACTGCAGTTCCTGTCCCCGACTGCGCAGGAGTACCTGCGCATCCTCCACCATGATTTTGCCATGGAATTGCTGAGAGGATTTCTCCTCCCCGACCAAATCCTCGACATTCCAGGTACCATCAGTCCGCTGTGCTAAAACCGCCGATACGCCACGAACCGTAATCTCCTGTACTGCATCTGCAGGGTCCGAAACCGCCGCAAGCAGGCGGAAACTCACCCGTGCCGAATCAGCACGGGCAATAAGTTCCGCCTGCTTGTCATAAACAGCCAAATCATGTAATTGTATATCGTGCAGAGAATTTACCTCTATAGTACCTATCTGCACCTCTGTGTTCAGGGTCTGGGAGGCCAGTGAGGAGATTTCCTCCCCAGCCCGTTGCATGAAGTTATTACTCTGTATATAGTACCACATACCAACGGCCATCATGCTTACAGTCACCAGTATGCCTATTATCCAGTTTTTCCCCTTCATTATATTCTCCCCAAAGGCCCTTCATAGGCAGTAAATTGCATTCCGTTAGTTATTCGCCATTTCTTTGGCCACGGATTCCGTGCTGGAAACCGTCTCACTCTTAACTGTTTTCTCGCTGTCAGCAGTTTTCGTTTCCTTCTTTTCTGCAGCTTTTTGTACTTTTTTAGCCTTGCGCAGTTCACGTTCGGCCTGGCGCATAGCTTTAGCCTCATCCTTGGAAACTTTCTTTGTTTCTGCACTCAGTTCCAATACGGGATTTTCCACGACTTTGGCATCATCACGGACTTTTTTCAGACGGTTACCTTCCATCTGCGAAGCCTTGTACTTAGCCACATCAATATCTACCGGAATCCCCATAGCCTTATCCAGCGCCGCCTTATTTACATTGTAGTTGTAAAGTGCGGTGTTGTAGTTTGTGCGTGCTGCCGTCATCTTCTCCGTGGCATCCATTACATCAAGGTTTGTGCCCACACCGGCAGAATAACGGACATTGGCGATTTTCAAATCTTCCTCAGCCTGTTTCACGGCCGTTTCCATCGTGCCGATGTTTTTCTCTGCAGCCTGCAGATTCAAGAGTGCCGTACGCACATCGAGCTGAATGGTTTCATCCTTGGCCTTCAGGTTTTCCTGCGCCTTTACCAATGCGGCTTCTGCATTATGAACGCTGGCCGCCGTTACACCGTTGTCGAAGATATTCCAGTTGGCCGCAGCACCAAAATACCACGAATTGGAATGATCTGCCGTAAATTCTTTTTTACCATTAATGGATCTGGTTGCCGATGCAGATACCGTCGGATACCAGCCGGCCTTGGCCGTATTGATGCCTGCCTCAGCCTGCTTCACGGCATAATAAGCAGCAGCGCCATCCGCACGGTTGTTCAGCGCATAGGTCGTGCAGTCCTCCAAATTCAGATTATAGGCAGGGTGCTTTAATTCTTCACCAATTTCCAACACCGTATCCGTAGGCAGACCGACGACATTATTCAACGTTGCCACAGCAATATCGTAATTGTTCTGCGCATTGGTCAGTGCCTGCTGGGCATTGGCCAGGTTTACCTGCGAGGACAGTACATCCGACTTAGCGACGGTACCTACACGATACTGGGCGTTAACATTATCGAGATGTTCCTGATAAGCACGTACGGTATCTTCCTGCACCTTAATCAGGTTCTTGTAGTTCAGGATATTGTAATAAGCCGACGTCGCCTGATAGCGGACTGCCTGCTTGGTGTTTTCCAACGTAACATCCGCAGAGTTCAAACCATAACCGGCTGCTTCAATGCCGCTGCGCAGAGAAAAGTTATAGAGCGGAATGGACGCCGTAGCACTGTTGGAAAAGTTCCGATTATCGTAAGCACCACTAACTTTATTCTGATACTGCCGTGCAAAGCCCATATCGTTACCACGGTTAGCCGAAGAAGACAGCGCCAGCGTAACGCCCGTCTGACGGCGGTACTTGGACAGATTCCACTTGGCCGCATCCACATCAGCCAAAGCGCTCTTAATGCTGCGGTTATTTTCCAGTGCCATCTGTACGGCATCTTCCAGATTCAGCTGTACAGTATTGGCTGCCGAAACAGAGCCCGCCGTAAAGCTCATCAAGCCGCCTAACACCAAAGCCGTCAATTTTTTATAAAAATGCTGTTTATTCAAGATAAATACCTCCTTAAATGTTGTTGTCCTATTATGAAAAGCTGCCTTTGCAGCTGAAATTATCCTGTTTAGAAATACTGTTTAATACCCACATAGGCCGCTCGATGGTCCTGCTTATTGACATTCTGCCACTGCCCCATCAGCCAGGTATTCCGCATGACTTTCAGTTCCGCGCCCAGGCGCAGGGAAAAATCATTGGCATTATAGGCATCGGCTGACAGCTTAAGATTTTTTCCCGCATAGGCATCCAGCCCCACGCCGGCTTCACCACGGATGGCACCGACCCGGGCAGCAAAATTTCCCTGCCGTTTACCTACCTGGAAATTCATTTTATTCGTGTCGCCGATATCCTCAATTCCCATGTTCAGGAAAGGCCCCTGTTCCATGCCTACAGTGAATCCCAGATTGGCATCCCAATTGCCTTTCTTCCCGCTATACAGAGCCGCTACTTCGGTATGGGTTTCAATGGATTCCAGCTGTTTTTTGACCTTCTGCGCTTTATCCGTAAGTGCACGGGCATTATGTATCGTAGCCTTCACATCATCAATGGTCTTTTCATCCCCGGCAATCTTGGCAAAGCCCTCAGCAACCACTCGAATCTTGTCACTGGTCTGCGTGATATTGTCCAAAGTCAAACGCAAATTTTCTGCCGTCTGCGGGTCAGCTCCCACCGTTGCCAAATTAGCCATAATGGCTTCCACGGAATTCATGGTACGGTTTAAACTGCCCGTCATCATGTTCAGATTGGTCAACATCTGATTGATATTGCCCTGATTCGCGTTGGCCATATTCTCCAAAGCTGCCATCATGCCACTGATATGCGCGGTTGTATCCCGAATATTGGCCATCATCTGCACGATAGATACCTGAAATGTCTCATTGCCCACAATGTTATTCATGCTGGTCAACAAATCCTGCGCCTGCGCCATAACCTTGCTGGCACTCTGAATCATTTCGTCCATGCCCATCTCTTCCAGGCCCGTCATATAGTCACCATCGTCCAAAAAGCCGGCATTAGCCTCCCCCGGAGAAATGTTGATAAACTTATCGCTCATAATTCCGGAAGAACCGATGGTCACCTGCGAGCCTTTGGGGATTTGCACCCCTTCATTAATCTGCATGGCCACAGTAACACCCTTGCCATCATTCTCCACAGAGAGAACCTTTCCTACCGGCACGCCGGACAGCCTCACCAACGACTGTGGTTCCACACCGATTACCTGTTTAAAACCGGCATAGAGCTTATAGCCTTTACCGCTGTCCAATTTGAAACCACTGAGCATGACTATCACAGCCGCCAGCAGTGCCAATCCCGCCAACGTGAAAGCCCCCACTTTTGCTTCTACACTCATGGCCGCTGCGCCTCCCCTTCATCTAGCTGTTTTGGGTACGCAAAGTCTTAAAAAAGGCCTGCACCCGTTCATCCTGTAATTCCTGAAACTTCTTTACCGTGTCTACTGCAATAAGCTCCCCTTCATAGACCATGGCAATCCGGTCTGCAATCCGGCAGGCACTGGCCATATCATGGGTTACCACCACAGATGTGACCCCCAGCTTATGCTGCATATCGACAATGAGTTCATCAATCTTGGTCGTAGTTATGGGGTCAAGGCCGGAGCTCGGCTCATCATAAAAGATGATTTCCGGTTCAAAAGCGATAGCCCGGGCCAGTCCCACGCGTTTCTTCATTCCCCCCGAAAGTTCTCCAGGCAGCTTGTTCTCCACACCGGGAAGGCCGACTAAATCCAGTTTTTCCCGGATAATCCGCTGAATTTCAGCCTCTGGCAAATGCTTGTGTTCCCGCAAGCCAAAAGCCACATTCTCACCTACAGTCATCGAATCAAACAGAGCAGAATACTGGAACACCATTCCCATATTCAGACGAACCTTATCTAATTCTTTCTCGGTAAGCTTTGTTGTTTCCTGCCCACCGATGTAAATTTCCCCACTATCTGGACGAATAAGGCCAACCAGCAGCTGCAACAACGTACTTTTGCCAGAACCAGACCCGCCGATAACGGCCAGCGTCTCACCTTTTTTGATATTCAGGTTGATGTCCCGCAGGGCATATTTCCCATCATAGACTTTACATACATTCGCCAGTCGAATCATATTTTCCTCCTGCTGTCCTCAATATAGTATGAAAGTCAGCACGGCATTCAAGATAAAAATCACAATAATGGAGGTCACTACCGTACGCGTGGTTGCCTTACCTACACCTTCCGCACCAGCGGGGCAATGCAGTCCATAATAACAGCCCAGCACAGCAATGACATTGCCAAAGAAAATCGCCTTAATCATACCACCGGTAAGGTCAAACGCCACCGCAAAGGTATGAATGGAATTGATATAACTATAGGAACTGATACCGGCATAATAAACAGCCACCAGATAACCGCCTAATACGCCGATGACATCGCCAAATACCGTTAAAAGCGGCACTACCACCATACAGGCCAGCATGCGGGGTACAATCAGATAATTGACCGGACTTACCGCCATGACCCGCAGGGCATCAATCTGTTCCGTAACCTTCATCGTGGAAATTTCTGCCGTAATAGCAGCACCCACACGTCCGGCACAGACCACCCCCACCAGTACCGGCCCCAGTTCGCGGCCAATGGCAATGGAAATAATCCCGCCAACGGTGCTCTGGGCTCCAAAACGAATCAATATATCAGCCGTCTGCAGGGCAAATACAGCCCCGGTAAAGAGCAGCGTCAAACTCACAATCAGCAGGGAATCCACACCCAAATGCGACATCTGCGCCAGAATATGTTTAGGACGCGGATGCCGAAATAATTCCTGTATGGTTTCACGATAAAGAAGCACAATGGTGCCAAACTCAGCCAAACGCGCAATAACCCAGGCACCCAGCCCTTCCAAAAATCGCATCCTATCGTGCCTCCTTTTACCTGCATTTCCCAATCACCTGCTATCTTTTGATTGTAGCAGGCATAAGACAATTAGTAAATATAAGTGTACTATTTTTTTGTCAAAATTTCAACCCATTTTACTACAGTTAGCTGTATTGTCACAGCTTTACGAATAGCGGTATATGGCAATTTTTCTCCTCTGACAGTAGACATTATCATCAAAAAGTGTTACAATGTAAACATCATAAATCGCGCAATGAAGCCGCATGCCATATCCGCCAAGGTTATGCATGCGGCTTTCTGTGTCAACAGACGATTTGAGCAATTATTTTGGGAGGATTATTTATGTCAGAAAACAAACACAGCAGCCTTGACCGGCTGGGCCTCTGGATTCTCGGAGCCACCGTCCTAGGTGCCGTCACCGGCCTGATTCTGGGGAAAGACGCGCAGATGTTCGCACCTATGGGCAACCTTTTCATGCAACTGATTAAGATGATTGTTGTACCTCTGGTACTCTTTTCCTTAATCGGTGGCGCCGCTTCGTTAGGAAGGTCCGGCAGCGCGGGGAAAATCGGTCTCTTAACCTTTGGCTACTACGGGATTACTACGGCAGTCGCCGTGGCACTTGGCCTTGCCGCCAGTGAGTTTTTCCAACCGGGACGCGGCATTGAAATGGCCGCCTTGTCGGATGCTGCAATTCATGTAGACCACATTGAGGAAAGCACACAGATTCCCGGCTTTTGGGAGACGATTACAGGCTTTGTTCCCACCAATCCTTTCCAGGCGCTCGTAGACGGCAATATCCTGCAGATTATCACCTTTGCCCTGTTTATGGGTTTTGCTGCTACTTATCTGGAAGAACACAAGAAAAATTATGTATTGAACTTCTTTAACTACCTGACGGAATTATTCATCCAGGTCATGACGGGTATCATGTATGTAGCCCCCATCGGCGTGTTCTGTTTGATGGCCGATGCCACCGGCACGTTTGGCTACGCTGTGCTCACCAAGATTCTTTATCTGATTCTCCTCTATGCACTGGTACTAGCCGTCGTCACCTATGGCATGATTGGCGGCTCCGTGGCCCTGTTCTCCCGCTGTACCACTTATAAACAATTCTTTAAGAGCATGTGGAAGGTACAGATTTTTGCCTTCTCCACGGCGTCCTCCATTGCCACCCTGCCGCTGAACATGAACACCGCTACCACCGAACTGGGCGTATCCAAGGAAACCACCTCCTTTGCCCTGCCGCTGGGCGCCACCATCAATATGAACGGCAATGCCGCCTATTATGCAATGGCCGCCACTTTTATCGCGCAGATGTATGGCATGGAACTTGCCCTGCCCCAGTACATTGCCATCATCATCACGAGCACATTAGGTGCTGTCGGTCAGGCCGGTGTTCCCGGCCCCACCTTGCTCGTCGTTGCCGTACTGGTTTCCGCAGGCATCCCCATCGAGGCTCTGCCCATCCTCTTTGGCGTAGACCGCATCTTTGATATGCTGCGCACCGCAGTCAATATCACCGGTGACGCCGCCTGTGCTACCATCGTGGACAGATTTCGGGAATCAGCCGCCCCATCCGGCAAAAGCAACGACTTAAACACCACCAATCATTAAACATTCCCATTTCAAGCAAAAAAACAGCTTCCCAGGAGAAAATCTTCTCCGGGAAGCTGTTTTTTCTATGTGCGGCATTTTGCGCGTTATCTTAACCAAATGCTGTCCAGCATCACTTCTCTTTATCTACCACATCTTCTTCCTCATTCGACTGCCAGCCTACAAAATCCCACATCTTCGGATCAAAAATCACCTGTTCCTGCAGCCTCTTGCCCGGCTCGGTAAACATCCGCCGCTCAAAAGTAAATACGCCGTGCCGGCCGGTTTCCCGTTCGTTCATCATATCCAGCACACTCAGGTTATCACCATAGAGTTTGTACAGATTCATGCCTCCATCAAACAAAACGGTGCTATGGGTTCTGACACGACCATCCGTATCGAGCTGATAGCTTCTCGCTTTGCTGTCTGCCAGGGACAGATTGTTCCAATAAGTCAGCTGTTCTCCCTCACGGGTTGGCGTACGTCCGAAAATCGCTATATCCGTTTGCGCATTGTCCAAATGAATCTTGTCTACAGCCAGAACATCATCCAATAGCAACGCCCCGGCATCTACATGGACATAACCGCGGTTGGACCAAAGCGTTGGCATATGCGTACCAGATGCAGAGCTAAGGCTTTCTACGGAGAAATTCCCGCTAATCAGCTTCTGATTTCCCGCACCCATAGCCGAAAGTTCAAAGACTGCGTCTCCACCCTTTACTGCCATAGCGCCAATCTGGATGAAATTGCCAGTCATCGCCACATCCGTTCCTATGCCACTAGCCTCTGCCAAAACCTGATTCACTTTCGAGGCTGCGGTATTGTTCTCCATTTTGAGCAATACGCCTTTGCCCTCTGCCAGATTCAGGAAAAGATCGCCCTGATTCAGCGCCACATAAGTGATACCTTCAGAAGTGATATTATGCGCATTGATGGAGCCTTGAACTGTACTCGAAACTGTAGCATCTTGGCCAGCGGTCACATCATGCATGCGAATGTTGCCATTTTGCACCGTCATATTGGCGTTGACCTTCGCCGTTACATCCGCTGCCACGATATTGCCCGTTCCTACCTGCACACCTATGCTGCCATTGTCTGCCTGCACAACTTTTCCTACTGTTACATCGCCCTGACCAACTTTAAGCTCTACATTACCTCTGGTCGAAGTAACGGCGTCTCCTACAGTTATTGTCCCCGTAGCGGTTGTCATGGCTATATCCTTGGCTGCTTGTACATCCTTATTTACCTGAATATCTCCTTGGTCTGCCGTGAGTTGCACATTACCTCCTGCGGATGTAAC